>CAJWIX010000049.1 GCA_913042175.1 uncultured Flavobacteriales bacterium | reverse complement strand
TTCTTTGATCTAAAAGAGAATCACCGCTAACGAAAGATGTTCCATTTCTGGTTCCATAACCAGGCATATAAAATCCATTTGACAGGTTAATTTTGGTAACGGGTTCATCTTTAGGGTATTGTGTTCTAATGTTGATTACTCCGTTTAGTGCAGAAGAACCATACAGTACTGATGAAGCCCCTTTAAGAATTTCAATTTGAGAAATATTTTCAAGAGGAATTGCTGACCATTTAATATCATTGGCATCTCCTGCTAACATAGGCATTCCATCAACCATAACAAGCACACGACTACCAGCACCATAACTCCAACCACTACCACCTCTTATACTAACTTGATTTTCATTTATTTGTACTCCTGGGACTTGTTCCACAATAGCTTGTGCATCACGAGTAGCTTTGTTTTCAATTAAAGCAGGTTTTATCACCGCCATAGACACCGGTACATCACCTAATTTTTGCTCATATTTACTTGCCGAAATAACAACATCATCTAATTGATTGGCTTCAGGCATTAACGTGATGTTAATTACTTTTGTCTCACCTTCGGCTACTTCGACCTTCTGATTTTGTGATTGATATCCTATATACTTAAAAGTAATGTTATAAGATCCGGGAGTTGTTTTAAAACTGTATGCTCCATTAAAATCGGTAGCTGCACCATCACCATTATTGAGTATTACATTACCTCCAATTAGTGGTTCTCCTTCTTCTTCTCCATCTAATATTATTCCTTTTATAGTAACTGTTTTTTCTGTTTGAGCTACAATGGTGCTAGAAGTAAAAATCAAAAATGAAGAGACAATAAAAATCCGAGTAAATGGTAAGTTGAAAAACGATGTCATAAGATGAATTTTAAGCAAAATAGTTATTTTTTATTTCTTGAAGAAAAGTATTTATAAGATACTTTTTTAATGACATCCTTTGTTTTTACACCTTCTTTATAAATTACATGGTATATAAGTTTACCTTTTTTACTATAAAGCATCATATCTCCGTGTTTCTTATTCTCTTTATAATTGGTTTCCCCAATTTTATTTCCTCTTCTACTGAAGTATTCACTTTTCCCATCTAATAAACCATCTTTATAAGAAATACTTCGATGAATAATTACGCCACCAGGATGATAGAATTTCGAAACACCATTTAATTTTCCTTCGTTATAATTTTCTTCACTTTTTACACTACCATCTACTTCACTGTATTTAATCCACTTTCCATGGTTTACCGATCTTTTTAATGCTCTATGATCTGATACAATAATTTGATTTTTATAGTCTATAACTTTATAATGTCTTATTTCGATTAATTTTCCTTTCGGATCCCAATAGGACCATTTGTTATTTTTATGGTCATTTTCATAGTCCCCAGAATATTTTAATTGTCCATTTTTATAATAACCATCCCAGTGGAAATTCATTTTTCCCTTATTAAAATATCCTTTGTCTTTAAGCTGCCCATTTTCATACCAAGACTCCCAAACACCATGTTCTAAGTCGCTTTTAAAATCTCCTTCCATGGTTTTTTGTCCAGATTCATAATAAGTTGTCCAATGCCCGTTTTTTTTATCATATTGATATGCTCCATCCTTCCATATTTTCCCATCATTATAATAAAACTTCCATGCTCCACTTTTTTGTCCTTTTTCAAAGCTACCTTCATAATATAGTTGACCGTTTGGATAGTAATATTCCCAATCTCCATTTTGCTTATCTTCCATAAAACTACCTTTCATGTCATATTTACCATTGACGTAGTAATAAGTCCAATCTCCATTTTTTAGTCCAGCCATGTAATTTCCGGTAATATTTATTTTTCCTTCAGGATAATACTCTATGAATTCTCCATTTTTTAAACCTGCTTTATAATTTCTTTTTTGATAGGTATTAGAGTTTACTATAAATGCCTCTTCCCATGTACTATCCATTAATCCATTTTTGTAAAAGCCTTGTTTTCTAAATTGACCATTTGGTTTATAAAGAGTGTAATTTCCATGTTTTAGACCTGCTTTGTATTCTATGATTGATTGTAGTTTCCCATCTGGAAAATATGTTTTTTTAACACCATTTCCATTTACAATACTCTGACTGCCAGAAGTGTCATAAAATTGAACTACATATTCTAAGGAATCATTTTTAGTAAAGGACGTTTGTTCCATTAATTGCCCATTGTTGTAATAATACATCCAATCATTAATTTTATTTGAACTATATAGTGTGGGTTTGTTTTTTAGATATAACAAGTTCAAAGTGTCAAGGAGATTTATTTTAGGGGTTATTTGGTAATGTCCAGTTTCAGATAAAACTCCATTACTATAGTAAGCTTTGAATAGTGAATCTGCTTTACCAAGAAAGAAATATCCATCAAATTTGAGTTGCCCATTTTCATAATATGCTTTAAAAGGACCATGAAGCTTCCCTAAAAAATAATGGCTTATTTCTCTAATTTTCCCATTTGGATAATAAAATGTCCACTTTCCAATTTTTTCTCCAATATCAGCAAAACCATCTGTATGGTATTGCCCCATACTTCTTATGATGTTTTTATCTTGGTTCCAATAAGTAATGATTTTCTCTTTTTTTATTAATCCTTTTTCTTTCAATTGCCCATGAACATTTAGGGCAATGCAGGTAAGCAGAATAGGAATGAGAGGGGACTTATATTTTATGTTTCGCACTTTGTTATAGGTTTTTACTGAGACAAATAAACAAATTCTACCCATCCATCAACTCTATTGTCTTGATTAAAATTGGTATTAAACTTCCATCTTTTAGTGTAATCAATAGCATTGTTTATGAGACAAATATCAGAAGTGTTGGTGTTATTCCTGTCAATTTTGCAATCTATTATTTTTCCTTTTTGATTTACTTTTATGAGTAACCTCACTTTTCCTGATGAATTACATAAATAAGATGGGACTTTTTGTATTAATGTATACCTGTCTTTAACATAGTATTTTGCAATAGCTTCATTCATTTTTTCTTTTGAAGCATCTATTATTAGGTTTTCCTCTTCTTTAGTTGAATTATCATTTTCAATTTTTGTAGGGTTATCTTTTTCAAGCGCTAAAAAAGTTTCATCTTCAAATTGAGCTAATTCGCTAAGAACTTCTTGTTCAATTTCTGCTCTGCTATTAGAAGTATTAGTAGGGGTATTGGCATCAAAATTAGAAGTAAAGTTGTATAAGTCAATAGGGTTATTTTCTTCTTGATCTTCGTAATTTTTTTCAATTTCATCAAGTTGTTCCAATGAGAAGTCAAGTGTAGCTACCACTTTTTCTTTTGGTTGAATGGTGTAGAAAGAAATTTGTTGAATATTCAACCAAACAAAAACCAAAACATGAATAATCAGCGTACCAGCTATGGCATTTTGATGTTTTTCAATAAAAAGAAGAATTTTCACAGAGTTATTAAAATTTAACCATTATAATTTAGTCAAAAATTTAATACTCTTTATTCAATTGTTATTGAGTTATATCGCTCATTTAATAATTTAATGACTTCTTGAGTTATATCGTGAGCTGGATCTGCATAAAGCATTGGTCCACCAATTCTAAAACTCAAAACGTAATCATAGCCAAGCTCTTTACCAATGACTTGCATGTATTCATGAGTTTTTAAGATATAATCTTCTGTTATTTTTAGCTCTTCCTGCGCAAGTTGTTCTGATAAATCTTGCTCAAATTTCATTATTTCTTGCTCTAAAGTCATGATGTTTTGTGCTTTTTCCATCTTTTCTCTCTCACCCATTATTGGAGCAGCTTTTTCAAAATCTGTACGCAGTTTTTGATAATTATTCATTTTGTCTTTAAACTGATTTTCAGCTGCATTTCTTTTAGTTAAAAGCGAAGTTTGAATTTTTTCAGCAAAGTCGTAATATTTGGAAACCGTATCACTATTTACAAATGCAATGCGCATGTGATGCTTATTTTCATCAGAATTTAAGGTGGAAGATGCAGTTGTGTTTTCTATAGATTTTTTGTCATTTGAGCTGCACTGCACAAGTGTTATCGACAATAAAATACAACAGGTAATCTGTTTAGAAAAATTAATTAGTTTCATAAAAAATAAATTGGGTTTAACTAAATGGTAGTCATAAAATTCTGTACAGTTTCAATAAACTCAAACGGCACTTTTACCATATCCGCATAATCATTGCCTAATTCAAAATTACCATCTTCATCATTGTTGTATACCCATCTAACTTTAACGTCATAATTTTTCTCATATAGTTGGTCTAAAAGCTCAATAAGGTTTAAAAGAAAAGTAGAGGACGATATATTTATGGCACTTAGATTAATTGTTAAAACCGTGTTTTTACATGGTTTTTTAATGTATTGCTTGATGTTTTTTTCAATTGGTTTAAAAAAAGATTCAGGCTCATCTAAGGTAAACTGCCCATCAATTATGAATACCCCCTTTTTAAAATTTAGGGAAATTAATGGTGTATTTTCTGATGCTTCTTTGTAAAAAAGATCCATGCTTTAATTATGCTGAGCAAATATCTGTATTATTTTTATTTGGAAGTTAATTGCTGATCTTTTTTTTTAGTTTGGCTTAAAATCTTTCAAGTAATATGGGACAAAATAAGCAGTATCCTCTATTTGGTTTTTATTGAATTTATCATAAGTAAGCTTACTCATTCCATTAGAATAATTCAAATCATTTTCCAAGATGGTAACATTTTTAAATTTTTTTTGATGAAATTTTTTTGATCCATCTCCTAAAAAGTATATGTTTTCATAATTGGCTAATGACTTAATGAAGTTTTCATCTACTACAATAGCATTCAGCTGAAAAATTTTCTCCCTTTTATCGTTATAGCCAGCAGTGTAAACTTCATCTCTTCTTGCATCAATCATGGGGAAATAAACACTAGAATTACTGGGTTTAAAATCAGTGAAGTTTTCTATCATAATTTGAATGGAATCAACGGCAAGCAATGGTTTATTTAGTGAGTAAGCAATACCCTTTGCTGTAGAAACTCCGATGCGAAGCCCAGTAAACGAACCTGGACCTGAAGAAATTCCAACACCATCAATATCATCAAATGAGTAGTTATTCTTTTTCATTAAATCATGGATGATAAGATGAAGTTTTTCCCCGTGAACAAATTTGTCACTTTTTATGGTTTTTTCATCAACAAGTTCACCATTCAAGGCCAGACTTGAAGAGCAGGTTTTAGTAGATGTTTCAATATTTAAAATAAGTGTCAAACTAAAAACCTTTGGTCTTTTTCTGAAGTTTGAAATTTTGACCTAAGTATACTTTTCTAACCTGCTCATCTGCGGCTAAATCTTCAGCCGAACCAGATTTTAAAATAGCTCCTTCAAACAGTAAATAGGCACGATCAACAATGGAGAGTGTTTCTTGTACATTGTGATCAGTAATTAAAATACCTATTTTTTTCTCTCTTAGTTTTAATACAATTCTCTGAATATCTTCGACTGCAATTGGGTCTACACCTGCAAATGGTTCATCAAGTAAAATGAAATCTGGCTCATTGGCTAAACATCTTGCAATTTCAGTTCTTCTTTTTTCTCCACCAGAAAGCTTTATACCCATTGTTTTTCTAACATGTCCCAACCCAAATTCCTCAATCAATGATTCTAACTTATTTCTCTGTTGATCTTTACTTAGCCCAGTCATTTCTAAAATGGCTTTGATATTGTCTTCAACTGAAAGTTTTCGAAACACAGAAACTTCTTGTGGAAGATATCCTATGCCCATTTTAGATCTCTTGTACATAGGGACTTTTGTGATGTCTTTTTGATGAAGAAAAACACGACCAGAGTCTGGCTTAATTAAGCCAACTATCATGTAAAAAGAGGTTGTCTTTCCAGCTCCGTTGGGGCCTAACAAACCAACAATTTCTCCTTTTTTCAAGGATAAAGAAACATCATTCACCACTTTTCTTCCCTTATAAGTTTTATTGATTTTTTGTGCTTGTAACTCCATATTACGAAAGTTAGATTTCTTTTCTTTTTTCTACTCTTTTAACGACAACAATACCAATTTCGTATAATGTATAAATGGGGAATGTAACTAATAATTGACTAATTACATCAGGAGGGGTAATAATTGCAGATAGAATTAAAATAACAACTATGGAATGTCTTCTATATTTTTTGAGCACTGCTGAACTTAGTACACCTATTTTGGCTAATAGATACATTACTACTGGAAGTTCAAAAAACAGTCCGGTTAAAAATGTTGATGTCGTAATCATAGACATATAGGAACTGATGGTGAAATTGTTTTGTATTTCATCAGTTAGTTTGTAACCACCAAAAAACTGAACACACAAGGGGCTAATGAGGTAGTATCCAAAAAGTACGCCCAAAAAGAATAATAAGCTAGCATTAAAAACTATCCATCGAGTAGCATGTACTTCCTTTGTTTTTAGACCAGGTTTTACAAACGACCATAATTGGAAAAAAGTAAATGGAAATGATAAAATGAAACCACCAATTAATGCAAAATACATGTTGGTTGAAAATTGCTTGGTCATTTCGATAGATTGAATTTGAATGGGGATGTCATCTGCGCAGAGTAAATCACTAAAGTTCAATTTTTCTGACAAATAGCAAAAAAATTGATAGGTGGGAAAATCCGTTTTTGACATTTTTAAATACACATTATTTACAATAGGATCTGTAAAATAAAATAGTACTACAGCCAATAACATAATTAACACTACGGAACGCACTAAACGCCATCTCAACTCTTCGAGGTGACCTAAAAATGACATTTCTTTTTCTTGAGAATTTTCACTCATGTGTGCAAATCTAAAACAATGTATGGTATAAATTCACATATTTGAATTTGTAAGATCAATTAATACATGATTTATAAGTTAACCTCATACATCAAATTTTTAGTGAATGGGAAATCGAAGTATAACATTCACTCGCCTTTTTTTCATGAATTTATTGATAAGGTATTGGTTCATGATGGTGACTTTTATTGTTATCCTGCAATTGAGCACGTGAGAAATCAAATGAGCACAATGAATAGTAAAATCCAACGCAACGACTTAGGTGCTGGGTCTAAATATCGTGGTGATACAAGTAAAAAGGTAAAAACAATTTTAAAGCACAGTCAATCTAGTCCACAAAAAGCTCAGTTGTTATTTAGAATGGTAAATTATTTTAATCCTACGTTTATTTTAGAATTAGGCACCTCATTTGGTTTTACAACAGCTTATTTAGCCAATGCAAATAAATCAAGTAAGGTAATTGGTGTAGAAGGAGATGAGCATATTTATCAATTAGCTCAAAAGAATATAAAATTGCTTGGCATTAAAAACATCAACTTAATCAATGCATCCTTTGAAGCTGTCTTACCAAAGCTTTCTAATTATGATTTTAACTTTATATACTTTGATGGGAACCACACTAAAGCCGCAACATTAAAATATTTTAATTGGGCATTAGAAAATGTTAAGGAAAATGATGTATTTATTTTTGATGACATTTATTGGTCAAAAGAGATGCATGATGCGTGGAATAACATTGTTGATCATCAAAAAACAACATTAACCATAGAT
The DNA here is from genome assembly GCA_913042175.1 of uncultured Flavobacteriales bacterium. Classification (GTDB taxonomy): domain Bacteria; phylum Bacteroidota; class Bacteroidia; order Flavobacteriales_D; family Parvicellaceae. Next base: position 9,308 of record CAJWIX010000049.1, on the reverse strand, counting down.
TTATTTTCAATAGGCGTAGTTTTTTTTAATAAAAATCTATCTAAGGAAAATTTTAAACTTATTCACAGGGCTAATTTTTATTGATTTAAGCAACATTATTTTGTTTAAAATTATTCCTCATTTTAACTAATTTTTTGAGTGATCAATTTTAATATTGTATCCTATGAAAATTCCCCGTTATTTATTAAAATCAACTTACATCTTAATTGTTTTTACAGTTTTTAGTTGTAATCAAGAGAAAAATCAAGATGAAAAAGTAACAGCTGTTGTTGAAGAGCCAATAGTAGTTTATAAAAACATACATGGTTTTAGTGAAAAGGACTATGAGTTTGATAGTAGTTTTGTGAAATCTGGTGAAAGTTTTGGAGAAATTCTTCAACGAATGGATATTTCATACTCTAGCATCAATAAGCTCAGTACTACATATAAAGATGTTTACGATATAAGAAGAATTTACCCAGGGGACAAGTATTATACTCTAAGAACAAAAGATAGTTTGAAAAGCGCAAAATTAATCTATCAACATTCACCCACTGAGCTTGTTGTGATGAACTTTGTAGATTCTGTAAGTCTTTATGTTGTTAATAAGCCTATTACCATAAAGTTAAAAGAGTCAGCAGGGGTTATTAAATATAGTCTTTGGGAGTCTTTTATTAAAAACAATCTCACACCTGCTTTAGTGTCCAATGTAGCAAACCTATATGCTTGGACTATTGATTTTTTTGATATTCAAAACGATGATTATTACAAAATAATTTATGAGGCAAAATATGTTGATGGTCAATTTATTGGTGTAGGAAAAATTAAAGCTATGTTGTTCAATCATAAGGGTAAAGACATGTATGCTTTTCGATACGCATCTCCAGAGGATAAGGTAGAGCATTATTACGATGAAAACGGAGAAAGTATGCAACGGGCACTGTTGTCTGCTCCTTTAGAATATGTTAGAATATCTTCAAAATTTTCTCATAGAAGACTTCATCCAATTAAAAAAATATATAGACCACATTTTGGAGTTGATTATGCTGCTCCTACTGGAACAGAAGTGGTGACTACAGGAGATGGGAAAGTGATATTTGCTGGATGGTCACCCGGTGCGGGTTACATGATAAAAATCAAACATACGTTTGGTAATGTAGTTACCAAATACTTGCATTTGAGTAAATTTCAAAAAGGAATAAAAAAGGGAGTTTTTGTTGAACAAGGTGAAAAGATTGCAGAAGTTGGTAGTACTGGGTTAAGCACGGGACCTCACTTAGATTATAGGGTATATATCAATGACAAACCAGTTGATCCACTTAAAATGGACATTCCAAGTAAGGACCCGATACCTGATTCGTTAAAAGAGAAATATTTAAAAGACATTTTAGTGTTAAGAAAGAATTTAGATAAACTTGAGCCATAAATGGTTAACTCAATCTATATATGGTTAACCCTATTTTTCATGTTTACTACAACATTGTTTTTAGCTCAAATTAATGTTGAATGTGGCACCCACCTTTCTGTTAGAGAAAAAGCTCAAATTCATCAAATATTATCATCACCTATTAAAAATGGAAACTATTTAGATTCAATAGTTCCGGTAGATGTGCACATCATTGGCTTTAGTGATTCAACAGGGGCAATAGATTCGGCAACCATCATGACTGAATTAGAAAGAGTCAATCAACATTATGCTCCTGCTGGAATGTATTTTGTAAAATGTAACCCTATAAATTTCATTTACAGTGATACCTATGCTTATTTTGAGCAACAGATTGATGAGGTCATTTGCGATATTATAGATTTTCCAAACGTTCTTAATCTTTATTTCGTGCCCCAACTTTTTAGAGATAATGATGGACAAACTATTCAGTTATGTGGTTATACTTATTACTTAGGGAATAAAAATAGAGTTATTATCTCGAATCAATGTGCAGCAAATGGATCTTCCTTAGCACATGAAATAGGGCATTATTTTTCTTTATTGCATACCCATGATACGACTAATGGGTTTGAATTAGTAGCAAGGGTTAATTGTAATGTCTTGGGAGATGAGTTTTGTGATACTCCAGCTGACCCAACCTTGTCAGAAGTCAACGTTAATACCAGCTGCCAATATATTGGTGCAGCTCAAGATCCCCATGGAGATGCTTATGTGCCAGATGTGAGAAATATAATGTCTTATTCTAGAAAAAGTTGTAGAGATAAGTTTTCCATTGAACAAGCTCAAAGAATGAGAACATACTTTAGAAATTATAGGTCTTACTTATACTGTATAAATGATGGGTATCTACATACAAATTCAAATAATTTAGAATATGTTTTATTCCCAAATCCTTCAAGAGATTTTTTAGCTGTTGTTACAAATGAATCAAAAAACAAGTCGTACCATTATTGTTTGTATAATTATTTGGGTAAGCCAATATCTTGTGATGAAATAACCAATTATCAGCATCTAAATATTACAACACTTAAAGCTGGCACTTATTTTGTTGCATTATCGAATGATTCTACAACTAAAATTCAAAAATTCATAAAATATTAGTGAGAAAAAAGTCTTTATATGATTTCATTTTGAAGATAATTAAGTATTTGATTGTCTTATTATCCTTGCTGTTTTTATTACTTCTTGGATTATCTGTTATTATTTCAAAATTTTACAGTGATCAGTTAAAGGAAATGGCTGTTGAGCAAATCAATAGTAATTTAAAAACAGAATTCCACGCTAAGGAATTGTCAATTAGTATTGTTTCACACTTCCCAATGGTTTCCCTCGAAATGGAAGACTTTTATTTAAATGAACCAGCGCACGAAGAAGATACAGTAATCTATGCTGAGGTGTTTTATCTGAATTTCAACATTATAGATATGATTAAGCGAAATTATAATGTGAGGAATATGGGTTTAAGTAGGGGTTTTTGTAATTTAAAAGTTAATAAAGAGGGAGAGGATAATTTCAGTGTATTCAACAGTGAACAAACCAATTCAAATCAACAATTTAAATTTTTGTTAGAAGAGCTGAACTTTAACGATTTTCATATTAATTATGATAACAAACTTCTTCAACAAGATTATGTTTTTATCATAAAAGAGTCAAGGTTAAATGGAGAGTTTAATAATGCCAGTTTTGAAATAGAAACGGAGGCTAGCTTATTGGTAGATCAGTTTCTTATAGAAAATGTGAATTTTATCTCTAAAAAAGAAGCTGATTTAAAGCTAATCCTACAAGTAAACAACGATCCCACAAGCGTTCAAATTAAAAAGGGAATATTAGGCATTGAGGCTATGAATTTCACAGTTAATGGTAACTATAATTTAAAATCAAGTGAAAATTTAGATTTACACATTAAAGGTGATGCGATCAAGTTGGAAGAAATTTTTAGCGTTTTTCCTTTAGACTATTTGTATATACTTAATCGGTACCACTCAAAAGGAAATTTAGTTTTTGACGCTCATTTACAAGGTGAATTTTCTAACAATAAACCCCTTTTGTTTTTGTCTGATTTTAGCATTGAAAATGGTGAATTTATAGATAGAGAAAATAACATTGAATTTTCTGAAATCAGTTTAGATGGAAGCTTTAATAATCAACAAAAAACACTTGATATATCTTCTTTTAGGGGGGAATTAGCAGGAGACAATATAAGTGGAAGTCTATCAGTACACGGTTTTGATAATCCAAATATTAGCACTCAATTACGTGGTGATTTATCATTAGATAAAGCAGCATTCTTCACCAATAGTAATGAGCTAAAAATGACAGGAAATTCTACATTTGAAATTCAGTTGAACATGCACTTGATGGAAGATAAAATTATCCCCAAAAAATGCAGCGGTACATTAACTATACCGGCTGGCGATATAAAATATCTGCCGTACAACTTGGATGTAAACTTTAACAATCTATTTATAGATTTCCTTTCTAATCAATTGGCTTTTTCTGCTAATAAGATCAAAATAAAGGAGGATGATTTTTCATTTTCGCTAAAGTTGTCTGATTGGCAAAATGTATTATTTAAAAATTCAAAGAATTTAAATTTTTTGGGAGAGTTTAATTTTGAACAATTTAACTCATCAACATGGTTAGCATTGGCTGCACAAATTTCAGAAACTTCAGATTCATCATCCAATTATAATGTTTCCTACAAGGGCAATTTCAGTGCAGATAAATTGAATTATGAGAACGCAACATTTAAAAATGTTCAAATGCGTGATGTTTCTTATCAAGAAAACATCAAAATAAAGAATGTTTTTGCAGAGGGTCAAGGTGGGAGCTATCGATTCAGTAAAATTGATATAAATGATGATAAAGAAGGAATTACGGTAAATGTCAATGGGGAAATGGAAAAAGTTTCAGTCGATAAGTTGCTCAATGAATTCGATAATTTTAGTCAGGATTTTATTACAGGAAATCAACTTAAAGGTGAATTATCTTCTACTTTCAATTCTAAAGTGACGATTCCAAATAATGAGGATTTTGACTTAAGTCATATGACCATAAATGCAAAGAATAAATATCATCAATTTAAATTAATTGAATATTCTTATTTAAAAGAGCTCATAGGATACTTTAATGAAAGTGTAATTACTAGAAATATTGTTGATATCCCTTATTATGAGTCAAAGGTGAAGAAGGTAAGTTTTAAAGATTTTAATAATACCATTTCATTAAAAAATGGAAAGTTTATTATATCCCCATCAAGGTTAGATAATAATGTCTTGAATTTAAACATATATGGGTCGCAAACGTTGTCTGACACGGTAGAATACCATATGAATTTCAATTGGAAAGAAATTAAAAAGAAAAATAAAAAAGCAAAAGAAGAATATTTGGAAGAGAAAGAAGCAGGTAAAGAACTTTATCTACATATTTATGGCCATATGGACAATTTAAAATACAAATTTGATCGAGAAAAAATCAAAGCCGAACGGGTTGAAAAGATAAAGGAAGAGAAAGAAATAGTAAAGAAAATATTACAAGGAGAAGAAATTATTGAAGAAGAAAAACCACCTACGTTTGAAGTGAATTGGGAAGAAGAAGATTCAACAAACAAAGAACCAGCCATAGACTCTGTCCCCAAAAAAACTAAAAAGAAGAAAGACTCCTCTAAACTGAATAAATTTCTTAAAAAGATTGGTGTTGAAGATCAAAAAAAAGAAAAGCCTAAATTCGAAATTGATCAATAAAGAATTTCGCCATTATTTTCTTCTATTAGTTGGGCTTTATTTTTTTTGAATAACGGTTTTTTATGAATATTTGGGTATGTTCTACAGTAAATAATTCCTCCCCATTTGTCCTTAACACTTCTAATAAGACCTCCATCAACAATCAGCTTACTTCTTTTTTCTAAAATAATACGAGCACCTTTAGGCATTATTAATTTGCCTTTAATGGTTAAGGTAGAGTTCCTTTTCACAATAATATCACCAGTTGATATGATGCTTTTTTTCCATAAGGTGTTCTTTTTAATTTTAATTTTTTTTGTTTTATGATCGATGTTCTTAGTGGTTTGAGCTAATTCTGCAACATTAGAATATTTGTAGTGTATGTACCCGATTTGAAGTGGAGATAGGTAGTTTCTGCAAAGGTTATAACCCATAATGTTGTTGCTTACATTTTTATCATCACATTTAAGCCAACCAAATTTATCAGTTCTTGGTAAATCATTAAACTGTGGAGTATTGGTGTGTCTTAATCCAACACAATGCCCTAATTCATGGCCAGTGAGCTGGGCGGTAGCATATCCACCATTCATAAGAATATTAGATACGTTCAAGAAATAGGGTGAAGGGCCACAACCAAATGCTGGAGCATCTTTAGAAGCTCCGGTGTAAAATATATGTAAGTAATTTTTGTCCTCATTTGTAAAATTAACCCAATTATCTCGGTGGCAGTTTTTATCTATTTTTTGAAAATAGCTTACATGACCTGTAGAGTCTTCTGACACGTTTATACTTTCCTTTAAATAAATAATGGTGTTGTATCCAGATCGAACAGCTTTTAATGGGTGATAAACCCCATTGTTTAACAAAGTCCCTTCAATGATTAAGCTATCTAAAATGGGTTTAAATCTATCTCTTACTCCATCTAAAGTGATTGAGTTTGAATCTGCATCAATTTTAATAATATCTATCCATCTATTGGAGTTACTTACTTTTTGCATTTTCATCCTGTCCCATCCATTTTCATCAATATGGAAACTTATGGTGTCCATAATAAATCGAATTCTAGCATCTTTAACGTATGGTTTCTCACCATTAGCATTAGCTACTGTAGGTGGTTTTAGTTGACTAAACATTTGATTTATCCATTTAAATTGAGTTTTCAAATAATGCAATGAATCTTTTGTGATGTTTTTCGGATCGCTTTTGCTATACTGCATGATATGAACCCAAGTTTTAATTTCTAAAATAGGATGTGTTTCTTTAGGGGTGTTTTCATAAGGAACATATGGTTCTAAATATTCAAATTGACCATGAATAGAGTAGTAAAAAATACTTGAGGAAAAGGTTAATATATAAAGTAAAAATTTCATCTTATTTTTATGGATAGGATATGGTAAATTTAAAGATATCATTAAAATGGAAAGATTTTTTTCTACTCTTTGTAGTAACTACAGAGTTAATGGCTTTAATATTTAAAATAGATATTATTCATTTAAGCATAAAACCATTTATAATTCCTTCTTTAATATTGGTGTTCTTAAAAAAGTATCTTCTTACTACCAAACAAGGGAAATGGCTACTATTTGCTTTGTTGTTCTCTTTTTTTGGGGATGTGTTTTTAATTTTTGACGGAGAAGTTTGGTTTTTATTAGGTTTATCCGCATTTCTAATAGCCCATTTATTTTACACTTTTTTATTTTTTAAAATTTCTCGACCTAAAAAGCTTAAATTTCTTCATGCTATCATAATTTCTTTTTACAGTTTATTTTTAAGTTTTCTTCTTTACATTATTTGGGATAGCTTAGAAAAGCTCCTTATTCCAGTCATTATTTACGGATTTACCATAACCATTATGGCTGTACTTGCTGGGTTTTCAACGATAAATACAGGTAAAATTGGTTTTTTATTTGGGTCATTGTTTTTTGTATTTTCTGATTCCATTATTGCAGTTAGTAAGTTTCTATTTATAGAAAATATAGGTTATAATTTCCCTTTTTTTATCATGTTAACCTATATTATTGCTCAATTTTTATTAGTCAATACTATTTCGAATTACATAAAATCCTCCCTCAAATATTAGAATTAAGGCAAATTCACTCACATCTTCACAGATAATTATCTGTCCCCTTATTTGCACAGTTTCGTTTAAAAATCTAATTTCGCGAACCTAAAAAACAAATTACATATAAAATGGAATCAAAATATTTATATATCCCTTTAGCTTTAGCTGTTCTTGGATTATTGTTCATGCTTGTAAAAATGGCTTGGGTTAAGAAGCAAAGTCCTGGAAACGAACGTATGCAGGAAATTTCTAAAAACATTAAAGAAGGTGCCTTGGCATTTCTCAGTGCAGAGTATAGACTTCTTCTCATATTTGTATTAATAGCTTCTTTAGCCTTGTTTGGTATATCTTATTATGTAGATACCACACACTGGATGATTGTCCCAGCTTTCGTTGTTGGAGCTATTTTTTCTGCCCTAGCGGGGAACATAGGAATGCGCGTTGCCACAGAGGCAAATGCTAGAACAACTGAAGCGGCTAGAACAAGTTTACCTCAAGCATTAAAGGTCTCTTTTGGCGGTGGAACTGTTATGGGTCTTGGTGTTGCTGGATTAGCAGTTTTCGGCTTGAGTTTATTTTTTATGATTTTCATGAATATGTTTATGACAGATGGTGGTAATTTTTATAATGAAATGACCGTTGTTCTTGAGGCATTAGCAGGCTTTTCTTTAGGAGCTGAGTCTATTGCGCTTTTTGCCAGAGTTGGTGGAGGTATCTACACCAAGGCAGCTGATGTTGGAGCAGATTTAGTTGGTAAAGTTGAAGCAGGGATTCCAGAAGATGATCCAAGAAATCCAGCAACAATTGCAGATAATGTAGGTGATAATGTGGGTGATGTAGCAGGTATGGGTGCTGACTTATTTGGCTCATATGTAGCAACTGTTTTAGCTTCTATGGTGTTAGGGAATTATATTATAAAGGATATGACACTTGCTAACGGGGCGCAGTTTTCTGACGGCTTTGGAGGAATTGGTCCAATTTTACTTCCTGTAATGATAGCTGGAGTAGGAATTGTAGCTTCTATCTTGGGAACTTTTTTAGTCAATATTAAAAACAATGATGCTAAAGAACCTCAAGTTCAAAAGGCGTTAGATTTAGGTAATTGGACTTCAATTATTTTAACATTAGCAGCAAGTTATTTTTTAATAGATTGGATGCTTCCATCTACAATATCAATGAATTTCTTTGGAGAGGGAATAAAGCAAATTCCATCAATAAATGTTTTTTATTCCTCAATTATAGGTTTAGCTGTAGGAGCTTTAATTTCGGCAGTAACGGCTCATTTTACAAGCTTAGGTAAAAAGCCAGTTTTGGATATTGTTCAAAATAGTTCAACAGGTGCTGCTACAAATATAATTGCTGGTTTAGCTGTGGGAATGAAATCTACATTTTTATCAGTGCTTTTATTTGCAGCTGCTATATACGGTTCATATGCACTTGCTGGTTTTTATGGTGTAGCACTAGCAGCTTCTGCTATGATGGCAACTACTGCTATGCAATTGGCTATTGATGCCTTTGGTCCAATAGCTGATAATGCTGGTGGTGTTGCAGAGATGAGCGAATTGCCTGCAGAGGTGAGAGAAAGAACTGATATTTTAGATTCTGTTGGTAACACAACTGCTGCGGTTGGTAAAGGTTTTGCTATTGCATCTGCTGCCCTAACAGCTCTTGCTTTATTTGCAGCCTATGTTACTTTTACTGGAATAGATGGAATTAATATTTTTAAAGCTGATGTTCTTGCAGCCCTATTCGTTGGTGGTATGATACCTGTTGTTTTCTCTGCACTAGCTATGAAATCAGTTGGTAAAGCAGCTATGGATATGGTAATGGAAGTAAGAAGACAGTTTAAAGAAATTCCAGGTATAATGGAAGGAACTGGAACGCCAGAATACGGAAAATGTGTCGAAATTTCAACTAAAGCTGCATTAAGAGAGATGATGCTCCCAGGTGCAATTACTATTCTTACACCTATTATAATAGGTTGGATTTTTGGGGCTGAACCACTTGGTGGTTACATGGCAGGTGTTTGTGTGAGCGGAGTAATGTGGGCTATTTTCCAAAATAATGCTGGTGGAGCTTGGGATAATGCAAAAAAATC
>CAJWIX010000048.1 GCA_913042175.1 uncultured Flavobacteriales bacterium | reverse complement strand
TAACGATTACACAATAAAAAGGTTACATTACATTAATTTACTACAATTTTACTACGCCACACGTTAATTTTTACTTAAATTAGTATTAACATACGTTAATCCATAAAAAAGTGTGTTTTGTCAAAAAAAAGAAAAACCAATATCAATTCGACCGCTGCGCTAAGTAGACTTATAACAGATAAAATCATTGGTGTATACCCCGAAAACAATGGATATCAAAGAGAATTTGTAGAGTTTGTGACCAAAATTTTACTTAACGCCATTGTATTTTCTATGGTTTTTTGTTTTGGGTTTTTCTTCTTAAAATTTAAAGAAGGGGTAATTATTAATATAGTTATGATTGTTATGCTTGTTGCAAGCATTGTTTTTTACAAAACCAAAACAAAGTTAAGTACCATTAATAATATACACCTTAGTATTTGTGGTGGAGGTATATTTTTGGTCATTGTATATTCAGGAGGATTAACTTCTCCAGTGTTACCATGGCTTTTAACCATCCCATTTGTTGCCTCTTTTTTACTCAATAGAATATACTCCTGGATTTGGATTAGCATTACTGTATTAATTCTTACCTTTTTAAGTTACAGTTACCAGATAAAGTTTTTACAACAAAACGAACTTGATATAGCATTAAATCACCACATATTTTACCTACTAAATGTTTTACTATTATTTGGTTTCGCCATAGCCATTAACCAAGGCTGGAATGCTTATTTCAAAAAAGATAAGTCTAAAATAGAAAGAGAAGCTGTTTACATTACCAATGATGAAATTGATTACTTTATTCTGAATTGGAACTTTATAAAAAGTAAAATTGGAGGAAAATTTCATGAAATCATCAATTATTTAGACCAACTCGATTTTCTTACTCCCCATGAAAAAAAATTTGCCCTACTGGCCTATCTCAAAATTGATCCAGATTTACTGGCTGAAAAACTAAATGTCTCCAAAAGAACCATTGAAACCAACTTTTACAGAGTAAGAAAAAAGCTTAAGCATCATAAAATTGATTATAGATCTATAAAAAAAGTAGCCTTAAATTAACCCAAGTTAATTTGGGTGATATATGGGAAATTTTCTACTTTTGACCACAAATTTTTAGGGATGGATGTTAATAAAGCAGATTTACTTAAAAGTATCCAAAATTTTGTTGGAGCAGAAAACGAACTGGCCTTAAAAGAGGCTAAGCATCAAATAAGCATTTTTAAAGCGCTTTTTGATCAAGAAGTTGAAGCTTATGAAAAGCTTGAAGAAAAGGAAGATGCTATCCACCCAAAAGAGGAGGAAATAAATGTCGCTATTTTAAAAGCCGTAGAAGCATTTGAAAAAAATGAAGCCAAGAAAGAAGCTGCTAAAAGCAAAGACGAAAAAGCCAATCTCAAATTAAAAGAAACGCTACTTAAAGAATTTGAAGCACTTATAAATGACAAGGAAAAATTAGCTGAGTTGGCTAATGGCATCAAAGAAATTCGTGAAAAGTGGAACGGCATAGGAGATATCCCAGATAAATTTCAACAGAAAATACAAAAAGAGTACAGCAGATTAAACGAGGCTTTTAATTACAACTTTAACATTTACAAAGAGCTTAAGGAAAATGACCTTAAACGAAATTATTCGCTTAAAAATCAAGTTATTCATGAACTTAAAGCGCTTAAAGACCTAAAAGACATTGGCAAACTACGGATAGAACTTAATGTGCTTCAAAACAAATGGGAAGAAATTGGTCCTACTTTTAAAGAACACTGGGAGGCGCTTAAAAAAGAATATTGGGAAGAAGTACACACCATTCAACATCGTGTTAACGATTATTATGTTCAACTAAAATCTAACCTGAAAGAAAATTTAGCCAAAAAGAGAAAACTAATTGAAAGAGCTAAAGAATTAGGTGCTTTAATTCCTCAAGATGCTAAAGCATGGGAAGCCAAAACACAGCAATTTAAAAATCTACAAGAAGAATGGAAAAAAGCTGGACCAGTTGCCAAAAACATTAGTGATGAAGTGTGGGCTGAATTTAGAACTCATTTTGATGCTTTCTTTGATAAGCGTAAAGCTTTTTTAGCTACAGAAAAAAAGAAATGGAAAGTGAATGCCGATGCCAAACAAGCTATCGTGGACAAAGCTAAAGCATTGGTAGAAAATGTGGCTGAAAATGGGAACCCTCAGTTAATTAAGCAGCTACAAGGAGAATGGAAAAAAATTGGCCATGCAGGTCGTTTTGCAGAACAAAAACTTTGGAAAAAGTTTAGACAACAATGTGACGCCTTCTTTGATCAAAAAAATGCGGCTAAAAATGAACTTTTTGAAGAAGAGAAAAAGAATTTAAAGCTTAAAAAAGACCTTATTAAGGCATTTACATCTAAAGAAGAAGTTGATTTTGATGGATTAAAGTCGTTTATTGATGAATTTCAGCAAATAGGTGGTGTACCTAAAAAAGATACGGTAGCTACCATGAAAAATTTTGAGACAGTGGTTAAAAGCTGCATTGAAAAAAACAAATTCTCAGATGAACAGCAACATCAAATTCAAAAAGCCATTAAATCCTCTCTACTCAATAATTCTTCTGACCCTGACAAAGCATTTATGCAAGAGAAAAGTAGAATTGGCAAATTGATTGATAAAACCTTAAAAGAAACATCTCAATTAGAAAACAACCTCAACTTTTTCTCTGCTAGTAAAGGAAGTAGCATGTTAGATCAATTTCAACAACAAATTGACCAAAACAAAAAGCAAATTGAAAATTGGCGTGAAGAACTTAAGAAGTTAAGAGACGCTTATCGTCAAAAATAATTCTACCTTTCCACTTATTATGAATGAAACTGAATTGAAAGAGCTTGAAATGCCATTAATTACAGATGATGCTGTGGTGCTTGGCCTATTGGTAGCTTGCTTAGCCCTTATTTTTTATACCTCTAGTTTAAAATCTTTAAAAGGGTTTTACAAATTTGTTCCTGCACTATTACTATGTTATTTACTCCCCTCTCTACTGAGCACTTTTGGCGTTATATCCCCCAAAGTATCTGGACTATGGCCAGTAGCTAAAAATTATTTTTTACCAGCTTCGCTCATACTGATGACTTTGAGCACCGATCTAAAAGGAATCTTAAGGCTTGGGCCAAAAGCCCTTATCATGTTTTTTACTGCCACTGTTGGAATTATCATTGGTGGACCTGTTGCCATACTTATTACTGCCCTTTTTTCACCAGAAACTGTAGGTGGATTAGATTTTGATGCTGCATGGCGTGGACTAGCTACATTGGCAGGGAGCTGGATTGGTGGAGGGGCCAATCAAACAGCCATGTTAGAACTATATCAATACAACCCATCTAAATATGGAGCTATGATTACAGTTGATATTGTAGTTGCCAATATTTGGATGGCATTTATTTTATTAGGCGCTGGTAAATCGGCCAAAATAGATCGCTGGTTAAAAGCAGACTCCAGTGCTATTGACAAATTGAAAGACAAGATGGAAAACTACAGCAGTACGGTAGAAAAAAACACCACCTTTCAAGACCTTATTAAAATTGCTGCTATTGCACTTGGCGGAGTAGGTTTATCCCATTTTTTAGGCAATTACCTGATTAAAATTGGAGATGTACTGCCCTATTTTAAAGATACTGTTCTTACCAGTCATTTCTTTTGGGTAGTCGTAATTGCTACTACTTTTGGACTCACCTTCTCGTTTACAAAATTACGTTCTTTAGAAGGTGCTGGGGCATCTAAAATTGGAAGTGTTTTTATTTATTTACTGGTGGCGATTATTGGGATGAAAATGGATATTACTAAAGCTTTAGAAGAACCATTACTCATTGTAGTTGGATTGATTTGGATGGCATTTCATGTGGGACTTCTATTTGGTGTAGCCAAACTCATAAGGGCACCGTTTTTCTTTTTGGCAGTGGGTAGCAAGGCCAATGTGGGTGGAGCTGCATCTGCACCAGTTGTGGCCTCAGCATTTCACCCTAGCCTAGCTCCTGTTGGCGTATTATTAGCTGTTTTAGGTTATGCTTTAGGAACTTACGGAGCAATAATATGTGCAACCTTGATGGAAATTGCTAGTCCGTAAATTTTGTTTAACTTTACGCAAAAATAATTAAACAATGTACGGTTTTACACTTAAATTATTGGGCTGGAAACTCGACTATAAAGTACCTAAAGAATACAGCAGATGCGTACTCATTGGTGCACCACACACCAGTAATTGGGACTTTTTTTATACCGTATTATCATTTAAAGCATTAAAAATACCTTACAAATTTACCATCAAAAAACAATGGTTCCGATTTCCATTTAACCTCATTATGCGTCCACTTGGTGGCGTTCCTATTGATACGAAAGGTAACTCTAAAAATGGGACAAGCAATGTAGATGTCATGGCTAATTTTTTTGAACTAAAAAAGAAGTTTGTTATGGCCATTACCCCAGAAGGTACCCGTTCCAAAAGAGAAGAATGGAAAAGTGGTTTCTATCATGTTGCCAAAAAAGCTAATGTACCTATATGTTTGGCGTATCTTGATTACAAAAATAAGATTGCTGGGGTCGGAAAAGTAATTTTCCCAACAGAAAATATGGCTGAAGACATGAAGTCTATCATGGAATTTTATAAAGGTAAAGCCGCTAAGTTTCCCGAAAAGTTTAGTACAGATTTAAGATACTCCTAATCTGTTTTTTTGGTAAAACTTGCTCATGCAAATCACATGAGGAAAACTAACGCAAGAAAGAAACACTAAAAACATGGCTGCATTAGTTTGAATATCTTGTCCCATCTTAACAAACAACAGCCAATATAAGAAAATGGCACCCAAATTAAATGGAAGAGCATGCAAGTACATTTTTGCATGTGAAAATTGTAGTTTACTTTTTAAATTAATCCATCCTGTAAAACTGTGGTGTATGATAAAGTATAATCCAAATGACAAGAGTAGCCCTAAGTTTTGGGCTAAGAACAAATAAACAATCAAACCCAACCAATACCATTTTTGCTTGTATAGGGCAAAAATCAGTGGCCATATTAAAAAAGCATAAGACCAATATTCTATGTTAGTTAAATTAGGCATAGCCCCTACATGGATTAGTTCCAATATATAATTGAACTCCTTAAAATGTGTTACAAACAAAAAACATAGTAAGGATGCGCCCCATGAGAACGCTATTACAGGGTTAGAAATACCCCAATTTTCCATATCAGTTTGGCCAAAATGCCAAGCCGAGTAGACTAAAAAAAAGACTAATCCCAATATAGGTGCAAAATGCCATATTAAAAAAATAGGCGCCATTAACCCAAGGTATAGAAGAATAAACTTTAGTGTTACTTTTTTTACAGACGATAACCCTTCTGTAAGGTGATCTAAAGCGCCATGTGGAATTCCAACTAGTAACAACCCAAAACCCACTACATAGGTGTCTAATGAACTAAAAAATGTTTGGTTAATGGCATATGAATCTGATCCAAATATGGCATACAGTATTATGAAAAACAAAGGGAGATAATTCCTTAGCTTCCAAAATAGCCAAACCCCAGTAGCTTTTAAAAAAGCTCCTATTTGCAACTTTGTAAACATGGACAAATCTTCCCCAAATGAAGATCTTTCATCTAAAAATTTCAATACAAACTTTGAAGATTTCACTTCAAAAAGACGTTCAAATATGGGTTTTCCCTTTTGCGGCCAGAGTGTTAGTATAATTAACAGTAATTGATCATAGAATAGAAACCTAGGATTGGGCGAAAAAGCAGCATTTTTAAGTTTTCCTTTGGAGCAAATTTGCTTGGCATGTTTATACATGTTTTTAAATGCATAACCCGTACTAGGCTTTACACTACCCCCTCTTGTCCCTATGTTGACCCATTGATTTCTTTTGCTCAATTTTGGTGATAATGAACTCATGGGAATTACTCCTCTTTCTTCTTCAAGAACTTCATATTGACCATAGTGTTTACTGATAAATTCATGCAATAAATTTTGTGCTTCCTCTTTATCGATGATCATTTTACCAAATCGGGTTAATTCCACCAAACCAGTTTGCTTATCATAAGGCAATATGTATACAAACTGAGTGGCTTTTTGTTGTGTTACCCGGAAATCCATCATATGATATACATCCTGCTTAAATTGAGCACTAATCAGCTTTATTTTTAAACCAAAGAAGGATTGAGAAATGTAAAACTTGTTATTCTTAATAATTTTAAAATCGGGTGGTCGACTGTCAAAGACCCAATCAGATAAAATTATAGATTCATCCGTCTTTATTTCAAAGTGATTTTTTTGCTGTATGGTGATTACTTTCTGCGTTAAAACAGAAATATTTCTTTCTTGTGTTAAAGCTCTGGAAGCATCGTATAAATCAATGCTATTTATGTGATAGTACTTTAATGGATTGATGGACTCTTCTGCATTATCATTGATTTGAATATTTGACCACTCATGGCTGATTAAGTTTTCATAATCAATTAGAATATCATCATTTTCGCTAGCCCAAAAACAAAACGTTTTGTCATTTTCTTTTTTTGCACTTGGATCAATGATAAGCACTTTCAAGTCTTGAATAAGCTCCTGTTTTTCCATCTCCATAAGGAGGATACATGAACTGGCTCCCCAACCTGCAAAAACTATATCGTATTTGGAATGACTAATTGGTACTAATTTTGTTAAACAAGATAAACATTATTGTAAAAATCTATTGCAGATGGTTTTGAATATATTTGATAAAATTTTTTTAATGAGAACTGTATTTACATTTTTAGCTGCTTTAACATTATCTATAGCGAGCTACAGTCAAAATCCTAAAGAAGAACTTACCCTAAAGGATGCCGTAATGGGATACTATAAAGGGCTATATCCAGAGAACATGTATGGAATTGATTGGACGTCAACTAATAAATTATATAGAAAGAAAGGAAACGAAATACTTGTATACGAACCCAATAAAAAGGGAGCGAAAAAGTGGACAGCAAAAACACTTAAATACAGTGATGATTTAGGCACAGTGAGGAGATTAACAATTGATAATCAAAAGGTTTACCACTACAATCAAAAAGGCAAATACTACTATTACAATAACGGTAAAATAGTAGAATTCACTTACCCCAATAGAGCTGAAAATATTACACTAAGCCCTACTAAAAATCAACTTGCCTATACCATAAAGAATAATTTATTTTTAGCCAATGCCAATGATTCTTCAATAGCCGTAACAGCTCACAAAGACCCAAACATTGTTGCTGGTCAATCTATTCACCGAAATGAATTTGGCATTAAAAATGGTATTTTCTGGAGTAATGACGGAAATAAAATTGCCTTCTACGAGAAGGACGAATCTGATGTACATGATTACCCATTACTTAACATCAATGATACACCTGGTCAACTTAAATCTGTCAAATACCCTATGGCTGGACAAAAGAGTGAATATGGAAAAGTAGGGGTTTACAATACAAAAAGTAAAGCGTTAATATATTTAAAGACTACACACAAAAAGGATGATTATGTGACTAACTTAACATGGGGACCAAAAGATGAATTCATATATATCGCTGAACTAAATAGAGACCAAAATCATATGAAGTGGGCTAAATATGACGCATCCACAGGAGAAAGAGTTAAAACCCTCTTTGAAGAGACCAATGATAAATGGGTGGAACCTGAGTATCCATTATACTTTATTCCTGAGAGTAGTGACGAGTTTGTAACCCTAAGCGAACGAGATGGATTTATGAATATTTATCATTATAATAACTCTGGTGAACTCATCAATCAAGTTACGAATAACACATGGGTAACCACGGATATTTTAGCTGTTCAACCCAGCAAAATAATTTTTCAAGGCACTGGTGAAGATCCAAGGGAATCTCATGCATTTTCAGTGAATTTAGATGGATCTAATCAACGTCAAATCACTACTGATGGAGGAATGCATAGAACAAAAATTAGTCCTAACAAAAGATACTTACTAGATCAATTCTCTAGCCTAGAAAATCCTGGGAAAACTCAAGTAATTGATATAAAAACCAATAAAATAAATGTACTTAACGAAGAGGAAAACCCTCTGCAAAATTATAATATTGGAGAAACTACGCTGGATCAATTAAAGACTACTGATGGGACCTCACTATATCACCGTCTAATAAAACCCAATGATTTTAACCCAACTAAAAAGTATCCTGTTTTAATCTATGTCTATGGTGGCCCACATGCTCAACTGGTGACCAATAGTTGGCTTGGTGGAGCAAGTCTATGGATGCACTGGATGGCTAATCAAGGATACATCGTGTTTACAATTGATGGTAGGGGTTCTGCTCACAGAGGGTTTGAGTTTGAAAGTGCCATATTTAGAAATTTAGGGCAATTAGAAATGAAAGACCAGCTGTCTGGTGTGGAATACCTAAAAACACTTCCCTACATTGATGCTGATAGAATTGCTGTTCACGGCTGGAGCTATGGCGGTTTTATGACTACATCTTTGCTGACTAACTACCCAGCAGCTTTTTCATGTGGTGTAGCAGGTGGCCCAGTGATTGATTGGAAATGGTATGAAGTCATGTATGGCGAACGTTATATGGACCAACCTCAGACTAATCCTGAAGGTTATAAGAAAACAAGTTTATTAAACCAAGCTAAATCTCTGAAAGACCCCTTACTGCTTATACATGGCACAGCAGACGATGTAGTGGTTATGCAACACAATTTGGCATTTGTTAAAGCATGTGTAGAAAGTGGCACACAAGTCGATTTTTTCCCATACCCTATGCACAAACACAATGTTAGGGGGAAAGATAGAGTTCACCTAATGGAAAAAGTATTGAATTATATACTCACCAATAATAAATAATTTTATCTTCGGGACCATGTTGTTCAAAGTGAACCCAAAATCCCTAACGACTTTACTATTCTACTTACTTATTTCTGCTACTTTTTACAGTCAGACAGGAACAATAAGAGGAACTGTTTATGAAAAAGAATCTGGAGAACCTTCTTTTGGAACTAATGTAAAGATAAAAGGGACTGGGATTGGTTCATCTACTGACATCAACGGGTTTTATCAAATCAATAAGCTAAAACCAGGAAAAATAGTACTAGAAATTTCAAACATTGAATTTAGTACCATTGAGTATACTGTTGAAATTGTTGCAAATAAAATCATCACCCACAATTTCTTCATGGAGGAAAAAGATGAAATGTTAGATGAGTTTGAATACAGTGCAGAAGCTGCAGAAAGAAAAACAGAAGTTAAAATGTCTGTTATAAAGGCCACACCCAGAGATATGGCACATGTTGTGGCTATTGGGGGTGAACCAGATTTTGCCCAATATTTACAGACTACTCCAGGTGTAGTAACCACAGGAGATCAAGGTGGGCAAATGTACATAAGAGGTGGATCTCCCATTCAAAATAAAGTACTCCTTGATGGTATGACTATTTACAACCCCTTTCATTCTATTGGTTTTTTCTCTGTTTTTGATACAGACATCATAAGATCAGCTGACATATATACAGGTGGCTTTTCTGCAGTGTATGGTGGTCGAATTTCATCTATTATGGACATTACAACCATAGATGGAAACAAAAAAAGACATGCTGGAAAAGTTGCTGTAAATCCTTTTGGATCTAAATTCAAAATAGAAGGTCCCATCAAAAAATTAGATGAAGATAATATTGCAACCACGGCTTCCTATATATTTTCTGGTAAAACTTCTTACCTAGAACAAAGCTCTAAACTACTTTACAATTACATTGACACCAATGGATTACCCTTTAATTTCACGGATTTATTTGGTAAAATTTCCATCAATTCAGCTAATGGTAGTAAGATTAACTTTTTTGGCTTTAACTACAACGACAGAGTTAGGTATAAAGCTGTATCTGATTTGAATTGGGATTCGTGGGGTATTGGGTCTAATTTTGTTATTGTTCCTTCTAGCTCTACAGTGCTCATATTAGGTAGATTCAACATCAGTGATTATATGATTTCATTGACAGAAAAAGATCCGGTAACAGGTGGGAACCTATCACCAAGAACAAGTAGAATCAACGGATTTAATTTCGGATTTGATTTTAAATATTTCCTTAGAGAAAATGAAATTAAATACGGAATTGACATTAATGGGTTTGCTACAGAATTTGACTTTTTTAATAGTGTTGGAAGAAAAATTGATCAAAATCAAAATACTACTGAACTTGCTGGATACATTGATAGTAAAATCATTAAAGGTCTTTTGGTTATAAATCCGAGTTTTAGGGCGCAATACTATGCTTCTCTTAGAAATTTTTCTCCTGAACCAAGAATTGGTTTGAAATATAATGTGACTGAAAAATTCAGAATTAAAAGTGCAGCTGGTTTATATTCACAAAACTTGATTTCTGCCAATTCTGATAGAGATGTGGTCAACTTATTCTACGGATTTCTTTCTGGACCAGATAACTTACAAGACTCCATTAATTTATCCAATGGCGAAACTGTTGCAAGACGACATTCACTACAAAAAGCTACCCATGCTATTCTAGGTGGCGAACTGGATATTTCCAGAAATTTTACACTTAATGTTGAAGGTTATTACAAGTGGTTTAACCAACTCTCTAACATTAACAGAAACAAATTATATAATGATAATGTAGATACTTATGATATTCCAGATGAGCTTAAAAAAGATTTCATAATTGAGACTGGTGATGCCTATGGAGTGGACGTTGTGCTAAAATATAAAGCTGAAAAAACTTATTTGTGGGCTGTTTACTCATTAGGAAAAGTTACCCGCTGGGATGGATTAAGAACCTACTCCCCTCTTTTTGACAGAAGACACAATATAAACTTGGTTGGGACTAAAACATTTGGGGAAGACGATGATTGGGAAGTTAATGTAAGATGGAACTTTGGAAGTGGTTTGCCTTTCACACAAACTCAAGGTTATTTTCATTCCATTGATTATTCTCAAGGCCTTAACACTGACATTACAACAATTAATTCCAATGATTTAGAAATTATATATGCTGATTTAAACCAAGGAAGACTCTCTTCTTACCATCGTTTAGATATAGCCATAAAAAAACATGTTGAGATAAATAAAACCACCACTTTAGACTTTACAGCAAGTGTTACCAACCTTTACAATAGACAAAATATTTTCTATGTTGACAGGGTAACAACTGACAAAGTCTATCAGCTCCCACTACTACCTAGCCTTGGGATAAGTTGTAAATTTTAATGCCTTTTTAAGGATTATCACTTAAAATACCTAACTTTGTTCCCCGTATTTATAACAACAATACGGCATGTCATCAAAAACAAAATACATTTTTGTAACTGGAGGTGTTACTTCATCACTCGGAAAGGGTATAATCTCAGCCTCACTCGCTAAACTTTTACAAGCCAGAGGATTTTCTGTCACCATTCAAAAACTTGACCCATATATTAATGTAGATCCAGGAACATTAAACCCATATGAACATGGCGAATGTTATGTAACTGATGATGGCGCAGAAACAGATTTAGATTTAGGCCACTATGAACGATTTTTAAATGTGGCAACCTCTCAAGATAATAATGTTACCACTGGAAGAATTTACCAAAGCGTAATCAATAGAGAAAGAAGAGGCGATTATTTGGGTAAAACTGTTCAAGTTATTCCACACATAACTAATGAAATAAAAGAGCATGTACTTGAGCTCGGCAAAGACGATACTTATGATGTTGTTATTACAGAAATTGGAGGAACTGTTGGTGATATTGAATCACTTCCTTTTATTGAATCCATTAGACAGCTTAAGTGGGATCTTGGTGAAAAGGTATTGTTTATTCATCTTACGCTAATTCCTTACCTTTCTACTTCTGGAGAATTAAAGACAAAACCGACTCAGCACTCTGTTAAAACATTATTAGAATATGGTATTCAACCAGACATATTGGTGTGCAGAACTGAACATCATTTAGCTGATGACCTGCGTAAGAAGATTGCACTGTTTTGTAATGTTGAGCAAAAGTGTGTTATAGAATCAATTGATGCTAAGTCAATTTACGAAGTCCCCTTGTTAATGCAACAAGAGAAATTGGATGTAGTTGTTTGTGAAAAGTTAAAGCTTGAAGGCAATGAAAACTACGAGCTTAAAAAGTGGAATAAGTTTTTGAAGAACTTATTTGAGCCAAAAAAGACTATAGATATTGCCCTTATTGGTAAATATGTTGAGCTAAAAGATTCTTACATTTCTATTGCAGAATCGTTGATTCACGCTGGAGCAAAAAACAAAACAAAAGTTAACATCAACTGGATTCACTCTTCGAAACTTGAAGATGAAGATATTCATCAGTTACTCTCTAAAATGAATGGAATTATTGTGGCTCCAGGTTTTGGTTCTAGGGCAGTTGAAGGGAAAATTAATGCGGTGAAGTACGCAAGGGAAAACAATATTCCCTTTTTAGGCATTTGCTTAGGAATGCAATGTGCTGTGGTAGAATTTGCTAGAAACGTTATTGGATTAGACGGTGCCCATTCTACTGAAATTGATCCTGACTCCAATCACCCCGTAATTAGCATGATGGAGGAACAGAAAAAGTTGAAAAATTTAGGTGGCACTATGCGTTTAGGTGCCTATGACTGTCATGTTAAAGAAAATAGCCTACTTCACGATGTTTATGAAAAAGATATCATTTCTGAACGTCACAGACATCGATTTGAATTTAACAATGTCTACATAGATGATTTTGAAAAGCATGGAATAGTATTTTCTGGAAAAAACATTAAAAACAACTTAATGGAAACAATTGAATACAGTCAACACCCATGGTTTGTCGGAGTTCAATATCACCCAGAATATAAAAGCACTGTTGTTAACCCACATCCACTGTTTATCAACTTTGTAAAAGCTGGATTAAAACACCACGATAAGACATTGGCGATTCCGGCATCTATAAACTCATAATGTCTCCTAAAGCTATAGTTCAACAAATGCTTAATCATGATTTATTTAGCCAATGGCTAGATATCAATGTTGATGAAATTTTAGAAGGTAAATGTACTATCTCCATGAAAGTAAAAGAGCAAATGACCAACGGTTTTAAAATAGCACATGGTGGAATTGCTTATTCACTAGCAGATAGCTGTGCTGCCTTTACAGCTAATTCTTTTGGTAAGATTGCTATAACTCAAGAATCTAAAATAAAATACCTCAAAAAGGCATTTAATGGAGATAAGTTATCCGCTAGTTGTGTTACTTCTGTAAATAAAAAAAAGAATTTAGAAGTGAGCATTGAAAATCAAGATAATGAATTGATTGCAGTATATTCTTGTCAAATTCATTACACAAGCAAGCATTGGACAGTTTAAACCATTTGCTCTCCATTTTTTAAATTAACTTTACGTAAAATTTACCTATGAAAGATGTTTTTATTCTTGACGCCATTAGAACTCCAATTGGAAACTTTGGAGGTACACTAAGTAGCATTAGAGCTGATGATCTTGCTGCTGTTCCTTTGAAAGCACTTATGGAAAGAAACCCTAAAACTGATTGGGAGCAAGTGGAAGATGTACTCTTAGGTTGTGCTAATCAAGCTGGAGAGGATAATAGAAACATTGCAAGAATGGCCTTATTGCTTGCTGGATTACCTCATTCTATTGGAGGAGAAACTATAAATAGATTATGTTCTTCTGGTATGGCTGCAGCTATAAACGCATATAGAGCTATTGCTGTTGGTGAAGGTGAATTATATATTACTGGAGGAGCTGAGCATATGACGAGAGGACCGTGGGTAATTTCAAAAGTTTCAAAACCATTTGGTAGAGACGCACAGATGCACGATTCAAGTTTTGGGTGGAGGTTTATTAATCCCATAATGCAACAAAAATTTGGTACAGATGGCATGGGCCAAACAGCAGAGAATTTGATTGAGCTATACAAGATTTCTAGAGAAGATCAAGACCTTTTTGCCTATAATTCGCAAATGAAAGCTTCTAAAGCAAATGATGATGGCCGGTTTAAAGAAGAAATATGTACTGTCTCTATTCCACAGCGAAAAAAAGATGATTTGATATTTTCTAAAGATGAATTTATTAAACCATCAACCACCTTAGAAAAATTAGGCACACTAAGAGCCGCTTTTAAAAAAGAAGGTGGATCTGTTACTGCTGGAAACTCATCAGGCTTAAATGATGGAGCTGCTGCCATGCTAATTGGGACTGAAAATGCTGCCATAAAGAATCATTTAACTCCAAAAAGTAGAATTGTTGGAGGTGCTGTTGCCGGAGTTGAACCAAGAATTATGGGGATTGGACCTGTTGAAGCTTCAAAAAAAGTATTACAAAGAACAGGACTATCATTAGACCAAATGGATATTATTGAATTAAATGAAGCTTTTGCTGCACAAAGTTTAGCTTGTACAAGAGCATTGGGACTAGCTGACGATGATGAACGTATAAACCCAAATGGCGGTGCTATAGCGCTTGGACACCCTTTGGGCATGTCTGGTGCAAGAATTTTACAAACAGCTTCTATCGAATTAGCCAAGAGGAATAAGAAATACGCCCTTGTAACCATGTGCATTGGTGTAGGACAGGGTTATGCTACCATTTTAGAAAGAGTTTAATATGCTTTACGAGTTTAAAGGACTAAGACCATATGTTCATGAAAGTGCATTTGTACACCCTCAAGCAAATGTAACTGGTCTTGTAGAAATCTATGAAGATGTATACATAGGACCAGGTGCAGTGATAAGAGGAGATTGGGGGAAAGTTATCATTAAAGCAGGTGCAAACGTGCAAGAAAATTGTGTTATTCATATGTTTCCTGGAACAACTGTTATTATTGAAGAGGGAGCACACTTAGGACATGGATGTATAGTACATGGTGGCAAAATTGGTAAAAATGCCTTAATTGGGATGAATGCGGTAATTATGGACGATGCTGTAGTTGGTGATGATAGTTTAGTTGGTGCATTAAGTTTCGTAAAAGCAGAAATGCAAATTCCTAACAGAAAAGTAGTGGCTGGTAATCCTGCAAAAATTTTGAAAGATGTAACTGATGAAATGTTAACATGGAAAACTAATGGTACTGCTCTTTATCAAAAATTACCATTAGAGTGTCATGAACAACTTAAAGAAACCACTTCTCTCAAAGAACCGTCAAATCAGAAAAGTATAGATTTTAGTGATTATAAAACTTGGAAGAAATCCAGCTAATCGTCTTCGTCTATAATTTTATAGTTAACTAAAGCGTTAATATATTCCTCTCTTAAAGCCTTAGGTAACTCTTCAGATAATTGCTTAATCATTTCATCAAAAATTGCACGCTCCACCTTTTTCTTCAACTTATCTTTTGACATCATTACATCTGTTAGAAGACTCATTAATTGACCCTTGTGCGCTTTTAACACCTCTTCGGCATTAAGTACATCTATTTCGATCTCTAACTTCATATTAGTTGCCAATGGCATTCATCATGTCCTGCAATGTAATAATATGTTTTTTATTCTTATCTATGTTAACAATCACCGCCCTATTTTCATTATTAAATAATTTCGATAGGTCATTTATGGAATAATTACCATCAACTTCGGGAAAAGGTTCCTCCATTATCTGTTTCACTGGGAATTCTTTTATCATAGGATCGTCCAAGATCTTTTGAAAAATATTATGATCAGAAATTGATCCCACAGATTTTCCATTTTCAAATACAGGAACTTGGGAAATTTCAAATTGTTTCATTTCCACCATAACTTTGGAAAGCGGATCGTTTATATCAGCTGTGATTAGTCTTTTACCATTATGGTTCGAAACTATTTCAGATGCTTTTGTCTTGTCCTCACTAAGAAAACCTCTTTCTCTCATCCAATCATCATTAAAGATTTTTCCAATATATCTAGATCCATGATCGTGAAATAATACAACCACAACATCTTCTTCTTTTAATTCGCTTTCTAATTGACAAACTCCTTTTATGGCAGCTCCAGCCGAGTTACCAACAAAAATCCCTTCTTCCCTTGCTAATTTACGCGTGTAAACTGCCGCATCTTTATCTGTCACTTTCTCAAAACGGTCAATTAAATCAAAATCAACATTTGCAGGAAGAATATCCTCTCCTATTCCTTCTGTTATGTAAGGGTAGATTTCATTTTCATCAAAAACACCTGTTTCATGGTATTTTTTAAAAACTGAACCATATGTATCTATACCCCAAATTTTGATTTCAGGATTTTTTTCTTTTAAATATTTGGCAACACCTGAAATGGTACCACCAGTACCAACACCCACTACAAAATGAGTTATTTTACCATTGGTCTGTTCCCATATTTCTGGACCAGTTGATTCATAATGAGCTTTTCTGTTGGATAAATTATCATATTGATTCACATACCAACTATTTGGTGTTTCATTTGCCAATCTTTTTGCCACTGAATAATATGACCTTGGATCATCTGGCTCAACTGCTGTAGGACAGACGACAACTTCAGCACCAACAGCTCTTAAAATATCCATTTTCTCCTTGGATTGTTTGTCATTTAGCACACAAATTAATTTGTATCCTTTAACAATACATGCTAAGGCAAGACCCATTCCAGTATTTCCAGATGTACCTTCAATTACAGTACCCCCAGGATTAATTAAACCAGCTTCCTCTGCATCTTCAATCATTTTAAGAGCCATTCTATCTTTCACAGAGTTGCCAGGATTGGTTGTTTCGACTTTTGCCAAAACAAGGGCTTTAGTATCTTTACAAATACTGTTAATTTTAATTAATGGAGTATTACCAATACTATCAAGAACATTTTCAAAATACTTCATGGATGAATTTTGGGCAAATGTATAAAATAGCCCATTTAAAAACATATTGTTTGAAAATTATATGTCCATCAAAGCGTTAATACTATCCATTTTTGAAGAAAATAATTCACTTGAACTGCATTTTAACATGGTAGGATCAGAAAAAAAAGATTGCATATTTTCCTCAATAGAAT
>CAJWIX010000047.1 GCA_913042175.1 uncultured Flavobacteriales bacterium | reverse complement strand
ACTAGGTCGCCAAAAATCGTTCTGCCTTTTGCACCTGGTCTAGAATATGTTATGGAAACATCAGTAACACCAACAGTTTGTTGAATAGTGCAAGTAGGGCTTGGTTGTGGAGTTTTAATTTGAGCAAATAAAGGATTTAGCAAGCAAATCGTAAAAAGAGTAAGAATTAAATTTTTCATTTTATATTTTTTTAGGACCATAAATTTAATGTATTAAGTAAAATTTGGTCAACAATGTTGAATAAAATTAAAAGTTAATTGCAGAACACTAGAAGTATTGGAAATAAAGGAGAATTAATTGCTTTAAATTATTTTAAATCTTTGGGGTATACATTGTTACAAAAGAATTGGAGAGTGCTGAAAATGGAAATCGATATGATTCTTTCATTTCAAGAAAACATTGTTTTTGTAGAAGTAAAATATAGAGAAAATCGTCATTATAAAATGGCAGAACTGTTATCCATTTCTCAAGAAAAAAGATTAGTAGAAGCTATGGATATTTACATAAGAGATAATGAGATTGATTGTGAACCAAGATTTGACCTTATATTTGTGTCAAATCAATATGGAATAAATAAAATTTATCATTTTCCATCTTACATACAACCAACCCTATGATAAGATTAAATAAATTCATTGCAGATGCTGGAGTTTGCTCAAGGAGAGAGGCAGATCAATTGATATTAGATGGGAAAATAAAAGTCAATGACAAAGTAGTCACAACACTTGGTGTAAAAGTTAAAGAAAATGATAAGGTAACTTACAACAGTAAGTTGCTGAAGTCAGAAAGATTTAGGTATATAATTCTTAACAAACCAAGAAATTTTATCACAACAGTCAAGGACACCCATAATCGCAAAACAGTGATGGATTTAATAGAAGGTGCTTGTAAAGAACGCGTTTATCCTGTGGGGAGATTAGATCGTGATACAACGGGGTTATTGATTTTGACCAATGACGGAGAATTAACGAAAAGATTAACACACCCAAGCTTTGGTGTTCGAAAAAAATACATTATTCAATTATCGAGTAGTATTCACCCTGATTGCTTAGCTGAAATGACGAAAGGAGTTCAGTTAGATGATGGAATCGTAAAATATGATGAAGTAGTATACGGTAAAAACGGAACTGATAGAACACAATTAATTGTCACTCTTCATTCTGGGAAAAATAGGGTAATTAGAAGAACTATGGAATACTTTGAAAAAGAATTACTTTATTTAGATAGAATAGAATTTGCTGGGATTAAAAAAAGAGACCTACAACGTGGAAAATGGCGTTTTCTAGATCATAAAGAACTAGGGTTTTTAAAAATGGTTAAAGCAAAGTAAGAGAATTTTTACAGGCTTCTTGCTCAGCTTCTTTTTTGGCATTGCCGAATCCAATGCCTAATTCTTTCTCATCCATAAACACAACTGCTACAAACTTTTTGGCATTATTGGTTGTTTGATTTTCTTTAATATCAATGTTTACAGTTTTATTTTGCTTTTGAAATAGCATAAATAATTCACTTTTAAAATCCCTATTTTCAGTCTTTACCTGATTTAAGTCAACTAACTTTTCAAGAATTTCAACAGTAAATATTTGTTTTGCTTTTTCATAACCTTGATCTATCATAATAGCACCAAAAAGTGCTTCTAAGCAATTTCCCAAAAGAGATTTATAGGTATTCTTTGTCTTTTGATATATGATGAATTCATCAAGTTGAAGTTTTTTAGCTAATTTATTAAGGTAATTTCTACTTACAATTTTAGCCCTAAGTTGAGTTAAGTACCCTTCGTCCTTGTCCGGAAATTTTGAAAATAAATAATCAGCTACAACTAGTGAAATAAGGGCATCACCAAGAAACTCTAAGCGTTCATTATCCCCTTTATTTTCTTCGGACTTTTTTTTAGAACGATGGGTAATGGCTTGTAAATACCACTTCTCATCTCTAGGTGTAATACCTAAAGATTCTTTAAGAAATAGTTTATATTGGGTTGAGATTAATGAAGATTTCTTTCTTTGAAAGAGTCTTTTAATCATTGAATTTTTTTACAATAATAGATGTATTGTGACCACCGAATCCAAAAGTGTTACTTAATGCAGCGTTAACTGTTCTTTTTTCTGCCTTGTTCAGTGTTAAATTCAAGTTGTAATCAATTTGCTCATCTTCATGTTCAAAATTAATTGTTGGAGGGACAATATCATGTTGTACAGCTTTAACACAAGCAATAGCTTCAATAGCACCAGCAGCACCTAATAAATGTCCTGTCATAGATTTAGTACTACTGATATTTAAGTTGTATGCATGATCTCCAAAAACTTCTTTAATAGCTTTAGTTTCAGCTATGTCACCTAGCGGTGTTGATGTTCCATGTACATTGATATAATCAATTTCTTCAGGGTTCATTCCAGCATCATCTAAAGACTGTCTCATCACACTAATTGCACCATGACCTTCTGGGTGTGGAGCAGTTATGTGATGTGCATCTGCAGTTAGTCCTCCACCAACTACTTCAGCATAAATTTTTGCACCTCTTGCTTTCGCATGTTCTAGTTCTTCTAAAATTAAGCAACCAGAACCTTCTCCTAAGACAAAGCCATCTCTTGTAGAATCAAATGGTCTTGATGCTGTTTGAGGGCTATCGTTTCTTGTAGAAAGTGCTTTTAAAGCATTGAATCCTCCAATACCTGTAATGTTTACACCAGCTTCTGAACCTCCTGTTACTATAAAGTCACATTTACCAAGTTGAATTAACATTAATGCATCAATAATGGCATTTGTAGAAGAAGCACAAGCAGATACAGTAACATAATTTGGACCTCTTAATCCATATTTGATTGAAATATGACCAGCGGCAATATCGACAATCATTTTAGGTACAAAAAATGGATTGAATCGTGGAGATCCATCACCATCTTTGTAGTTAAAGCATTCCTCTTGGAATGTTTTCATGCCACCAATACCAGATCCCCAGACAACTCCAGCTCTATCAAGATTAACATTGTCTAAATCTATTTTAGAGTCCTGAAATGCTTCATGAGCTGTAGCCATGGCATAAACAGAGAAGAGGTCCAATTTCCGAACCTCTTTTCTGTCCATAATTTCCAAAGGATCAAAGTCCTTTACTTCACAAGCAAATTGTGTTTTAAATAAACTCGCATCAAATTTGGTTATATAGTCTGCACCACTTTTTCCAGCAATGAGGTTATTCCAATAAGAATCAACCGTGTTCCCTAGAGGGGTAAGCGCTCCTAGACCCGTAACGACTACTCGTTTCTTTTCCATAAATTTTGCTTGCTAATAAAAGGATGAAAATTATTTATTTTCTTCTATGTATGAAATAGCTTCACCTACAGTCTGAATGTTTTCCGCCTGCTCATCTGGTATAGCAATGTTGAATTCTTTCTCAAATTCCATGATCAATTCAACAGTATCTAATGAATCTGCACCTAAATCGTTAGTGAAACTTGCTTCATTAGTTACTTCTCCTTCGTCAACTCCTAATTTATCAACGATAATGGAGATTACTTTAGATTTTACGTCTGACATTTTATGTGTTTTAATTGATTTAAAGTGCAAATAAATAACATTTCCTGTATTCAACAAAATACTTTACTTTAAACTTATTCAATTATTAAAGTTGAATAGGTAAATTTCAATCTTTATATTTCGACAAATTTTCTCATGAATATTGCGCTTTTAGCTTCAGGTAAAGGATCAAATGTTAAAAATATATTATCTTTTTTTAAAGAGAATAATGATGGAAATAAGATTTGTTTAATTGCTACAAATAATCCTAACAGCCCTGTTAGGGACTATGCTTTAGGGTATCAAACACCAAGTGTTTTATTTACAAAGCAAGAGTTAAATAAAGAGGGTTATTTAATTGATTTGATGGAATCTTATCAAATAGATTTGGTTGTTCTTGCGGGGTTTTTATTAATGATACCAATTGATTTTATAAAACACTTTAAAGGAAAAATAATTAATATTCATCCATCACTTTTGCCTAAATATGGAGGTAAAGGAATGTATGGAGACCATGTGCATAGAGCTGTTTTAAAAAATAATGAATCAACAAGCGGTATTACATTCCATTATGTTAATGAAAACTATGATGAAGGAGAAATCATTAGTCAATTTGAGGTAAGTTTGTCACAAGAGGAGACATTAGCATCATTAAAACACAAAATTGATGTATTGGAAAAAACGCATTATCCATTAGTTATTTCTTCAATATCAAATGAGTAAAATAAGACAACGCATACACGAAATAATTTTTGAAGCAGATACCCCTGCAGGAAAATTTTTTGATATTAGTTTATTGCTGCTTATTGTATTAAGTGTTTTAGCTGTAATGCTCGAGAGTGTTGATTATTACCGAAATCAGTATCAACTATATTTCGACATTGCAGAGTGGACATTTACCATTATTTTTTCTTTAGAGTATATTCTCCGTATAATATCTGTTAAAAACCCAATAAAATACATTACAAGTTTTTATGGCATTATAGACCTTTTGGCATTAATTCCATCTTATTTGGGTTTTGCAATAGGGGCAAATGCCAATAATATTTCATCCATTAAAACAATTCGAACAATTCGTCTAATTCGCATTTTTAGAATTTTAAAATTGATTCGTTATGTCAAAGAAGCTAAGGCTTTAAAAGAAGCATTTGTTGCAACTAAACAACGCATTGTAGTTTTTTTGTTCGTGGTTATTTCAATTGTCGTTTTAATGGGGACCATCATGTATATTATTGAAGACCCAAAAGATGGCTTCACTTCTATACCGAGAAGTATATATTGGGCTATAGTTACGTTAACCACAGTGGGTTATGGAGATATTGCTCCTCAAACAGCAATCGGGCAATTTTTTGCCTCTTTCATTATGATTTTAGGTTATGCAATAATTGCTGTTCCAACAGGTTTAATTTCGGTAGAACTTTCCAAAGTTTCTTTAAACACTCAAGTTTGCCCTAGTTGTGCTTTTGAAAATCATGAGGATGATGCAATTTTTTGCAAAAAGTGTGGTGCAGAATTAAATCCAGAATAGCATGAAGATTAATATATACACAGACGGAGCAGCAAAGGGTAATCCTGGACCTGGAGGATATGGTGTAGTATTAATGGCAGGCGAACACTACAAAGAAATTTCAGAAGGATTTAGGTTAACCACCAATAACAGAATGGAACTTTTAGCTGTTATAGTTGGACTAGAAGCACTAAAAAAGCCAAATCAAAATGTGACTGTTTTTTCAGATTCCAAATATGTAGTGGATGCCGTGATGAAAAAATGGGTTTTTGGTTGGGAGAAAAAGAATTTTAAAGGAAAAAAGAATGCTGATTTATGGAAAAGGTTTTTGCAAATATATCCAAAGCAACAAATCCAATTTCAATGGATTAAGGGCCATGCTGGTCATCCACAAAATGAAAAATGTGATCAACTAGCAGTATCAGCAGCAGAATCAACTACCTTAAGTGTAGATAAGGAATATGAAGCATTAGTGAATTAATGAAAATTTTATGAGAGCATTTCAGTTAATACGTCATGGTTCAGCAAAGGATGTTTTTAAAGATGTAGAAGTTCCTAAACCAATATTGAAAAAAGAAGAAGATGTTCTAATAAAAGTCAGCGCATTTGGTTTAAATTATGCTGATGTAATGGCCAGAAAAGGCTTGTATAGAGCAGCACCACCATTACCATCCATATTGGGCTATGAGGTTGTTGGCGAAATAGTAGAAGTAAAGGATCAAACAAACAAATCTTGGATAGGGAAACGAGTTTTGGCTATGACAAGGTTTGGGGGTTATGCTGAGTATGCAAAAACAAACATCAATGGAGTAGTAGCTCTACCTGAGGATATTTCTGATGGCACTGCTTTGGCTTTAGCTACACAATATTGTACAGCTTATTTCGCATTATGCCATGAAATTAAATTATACCCTAACGAAACGGTACTTATACATGCAGCATCTGGGGGAGTAGGAACGGCTCTTACCCAATTAGCCAAATGGAAGGGATGCAAAGTAATAGGGCTAACACGTTCTCCAGAAAAAGTAAAATATTTAAAAAACAATGGAGTTGACATGCCTATTGTAACCACTCAATCAGATTACAAAGCAGAAATAGAAAGTCAGTCAAAAAAAATAAAAATTGCAGCTGTATTCAATGCTGTTGGTGGTAAAACAATCAAAAAAGATTTAACCCTTTTAGATACCAATGGTAAGTTGGTGTTTTTTGGTATTTCTGATCGATCTAATCAACGTAAAGGATTGTTTTTTACTTTATGGCAATTATTTAAAATAGGTAAATTCCACCCCGTTTTTTTATTAATGAATTCACAAGGTATAATTGGGTTAAATTTATTGAGTATTGCTGATGAAAAACCTGAAAAATTAAAATTTGTATTAAACGAATTACTGAAATTAGCTCAACAAAAAAAGATCAATCCAGTAGCTGAACATAAATTTGCTTGGCATGAACTACCTGAAGCACACGATGGATTTGAAAAAGGAAAATATACAGGTAAAATATTTATCGATTTAAATGGAGTTAGTTAAAAGAGCAGTTATATTTTTTGGAATTACTATAGGTGCAATTATCATCACTTATTTTGTTGCTTTCGATCAAGTTGACAAAAAACCATTACCCATTTTTTCTCCAAAAGATGTTAATCCAGAATTGGTTGATTCTTCATTGCATAACAGAGGTATAGGAATTCAAGGAGGGTATCACACAATAAGTTCATTTAATCTGTTAGATCAGTTAGGACGAAGTGTGGATAAAACACTTTTAAAAAATAAGATTGTAGTTGCAGATTTCTTTTTCGTTTCCTGTGGGTCAATTTGTCCTATTATGACCAATAACCTTGAAAAGGTTCATCAGTTTTACCAAAAGAATGAAAAAATTTTGATTTTATCTCACACAGTTTGGCCAGAAATGGACAGTGTTAGTGTTTTATTTGATTATGCTGAAAATCATAATGCCAATCATGATACATGGCGTTTTTTAACAGGAGACAAAAAAGAGTTATATCGATTAGCGAGAAATGATTATTTAGTAGTTCCTGATGTTAATGACCCCAATTATCAACATGGTGGCGAAGCAGACTTCATTCACACTGAAAATGTAGTATTAGTTGACCAACTTCAACGAATTAGAGGTTATTACGATGGCACAAGTGAAGAGGATATTAAAAGATTGATTAATGATATAGCCAGGCTGCTTTAATCTTCTTCAAAATAAGGCTTCAATCTATTGGTTAAATAATAAAAAGGTAAAGTATCCATTAGAGCAACAACCAGTTTAAACAAGTACCCTGAAAAAATAAAATAAATTAATGAGTGGGTTAACTCACCATCCTCATTTTTAGGTAATCCGTCCACTAAAAAGTGGGTTATAACGATAACAGCTGTACTATCAATCAACTGACTTATTAAAGTGGAAACGTTATTTCTTAACCACAATTTTTTTCCTTTTGTTTTGACTTTTAAAAAATGAAAAATATTTACATCAATAAATTGCGCAGCTAGATAAGCTACCATAGATGCAATGGTGGCGCCAATGGTTAATTTTCTAATTTGATAAAAAGCATATTCTTGAGGTATTTTTATTTGCCCATTTTCTACAGATGCTTGAGGCAATCCATTAATTAAATTTTCAGGGGGATCTAAGACTCCAGCTATCCAAACAAAAAAGATAACCCATAGGTTTAGAATTAATCCCATCCAAACTACCTGATTTGCTCTTTTCTTTCCATAAAGTTCACTTATAAGATCTGTGCATAAAAAGGTAAAAGGGTATGGTAATACACCTATGGCTATTACAAAAGGAATTTCAATGTTGTAAATGGTAAAGGAGTAGTCAATAAATTTTGATGTCCCAAGTACATTCAACAAGGTAAGAGAGCCAAGAAATATACCAGAAAGACCTAAGAATATTAGTTCTTTTTTTGTGTTATTTAAGTGATTAGTAATGAATTAAAATTATTGAAGAAGGATTATTTGTATTTGCCAATAATACCATTACCAACAAAAACCCCATTTTTAAAAATCTTTATTTTTTCAAGTAACCCAAATTCATCATAAATAAAATGTCTACCATTATAAAGCCTTCCATCTATGAATTCACCATCCATAAGTAAGTTTTTATTGTTGTCGTAAGTTTTTCCGTAATTATTAATTAAGGCATCATTAGCCCCATTGAATTTGCCTATAATTTTAGGCCCCTTTTCTATGTTAGGATCATTATATTCAACAACAGGCTTAACAGATTTATACTCCTTTGTTGATGTCGTATTTCCATTTTCATAAACTGCTTCTTTTTTCTTTTCTCCATTTTCAAAAAACCAAATGGCATTTCCATTTTCAATACCATTTTTAGACTCAAAAACAAGCTCTTTTTTGCCGTTAGCATGATAATATGTGACAGTACCTTCGGTGCGACCGTTATTGTTAAATTCCTTTTCTTGACGAATTTGTCCGTTAGGCCAATATAGCTCATATGATCCTTTCATCATTCCCGCAATAACTTCTCCTTTTTCTTCTACTTTGCCATTTTGGAAATATGTGGTATAAGCTCCATTTGTTCGCCCGTTTTTATACATGATTTCACTTCTAACATTTCCATTGGGCCAATATTTAATCCATTTTCCACTTTTCCTACTATTCACATAAATACCTTCTTCAATTTTATTATCTGGAGAAAACCCCTCTTTAGGTTTCATTTCACCTGTAATAATCCAATAACCTACTTTTCTTCCACTGGCAGGGTCAATTTGATTTATTGTGTCATTATTCACCCCATAGCTATAATTAGTACTCAAGAAAAACAGGAATATTAGTAAGAAATTATTTTTAACAGAAAAAATCATTACTTGTAAAAATACAAAAGTACGTTCATTTATGTTTTAAGATAGTTTAATTTTAAACTTTAATTAACACTTGGTTTTGAAAATCACTGCACTGCAAACAAATATATTTTGGGAAAATATTGATAAAAATATCAATGATTTAAATAAAGAAATTGACAATTTGGAAGATTCAGATCTTATTGTACTTCCCGAAATGTTTACCACTGGGTTTTCTATGAATGCTATTAAATTGGCTGAAGAACATCCAGGAAAAACATTGAACTGGATGCAAGAAATATCTGCACGAAAGAACACTATGATTATAGGTAGTATTCCTGTGAAAGAGAATGATTTTTACTACAATAGGCTATACATAGTAAATGATGGAAAAGTTCAATTCTATGATAAAAAACATTTGTTCACTATGGCTAAAGAACAGGATTCCTATGCTGCAGGAAAAACTAAAATCATAATTAAACATAAAGGATGGAAAATTCTGCCTCTTATTTGCTATGATTTAAGATTTCCTATATGGAGCAGAAATAGCATTAAGAATAATAGCTATGAGTATGATATTTTGATTTATATAGCCAATTGGCCTGCTAAACGATCTTCAGCATGGATAGATTTACTAAAGGCAAGAGCCATAGAAAATAGCTGTTACACAATAGGGGTCAATCGGGTAGGTATTGATGGAAATGGGATTGAATATGATGGAGAATCTAGGATTTTCGACTTTTTAGGCAATAGACTAGATAATTTTCAGCCAAACAAAGCTATGAACAGCCATATAGTTTTGGAAAAAGCTAGATTGGAAGAATATCGAAAAAAATTTCCTGTGTTAGAAGATGCAGATCCATTCAGGTTGATAGATTAAAAGACCCAATTTATTGATGTCGTCCAGTTCTTTTTGACAGAAACTTCGTCTTTGTATAGGTGGATTTTCTCAGGCTGAATTTGGTTAAATATATCCCCCGTAGACCAATATTTATTATTATCTAAATCTTCAATTAGTTTTAAGGAGTATGAGCCAGTTTCACATCTTTTAATTTGAGTTGAAAAAGAATCACCACTAAAAAAGAATTCTTCTTTCAAATTATCATTTTTTGAAACAACTAGTATGTAATTCCCATCATCTAAACTATCGATTATAATATCCAATTCGCCATATGATTTATCATCCTTTATTGTAAAATGAATAGTTGAGGTATCTTTTTTAGTTGATTTTAGCCCAGTTACAGATTCAGGCAATAAAATAAGTTTGAGATTTCCAATAGTTTGAGGATTTACTATTAATCGCTGATTTGATTTTTCATAAATGGCATCAATAGCAACAGAATCTTGGTAAAGCATAATTTTTGAAGTGTCAATGCTATGAATATATTGGTTAAAGCTAATTATATAATGCATGGGAGCACTTAAAGTTAATTTTGGTTCTTCTTTGAATGTTAAAGAATAATCTTTAATTTTTTTATTGTTGTTAGCAAGAATTAGTTTTTCCTTAAATCGTTGTTTGGGAGAAGAAACTTCTAGAAAATATTTATCCATGGTGTCATTGATGAAAAACACATGCTTCTTAAGTTTTTTTGCAGATAAGTATTGAACTTGAGTCAAAGTGTCTGTTATGGTGCAGGAATCAATTTCTTGATTGAATTCTAATACAATTTTACCATATGCGTTAAGTGATGATTTTTCTACACTTATTTTTTCTTGATTTTTAAAACTGATGTAATTTCTTTGAATACTGCTATCAGCTAATACTTTAACAGTGTCTAAACTGAAAAAAACAGCTTCTTGTAAACTATCTAATTTAAAATTATCATTCTTATCATTATATCCTCCAATGATATAATTTCCAGGAGCTATATAGTTAAAATTAAATATGCCATTAGTATTGCTGTATGTTTTATAATACAATAATGAATCCGAAATATTTTGCAGAAAAACCAAATAATCTTCACCCATTTTTTTCTGCGGCATCTCTATTATTTTTCCATTAATTGCTCCACTTTCTAGTTCATCTCCTGTCGAAAAAACATACTTAAAGTTGGCAATAGAATTATTTTCTGTTATGTCAGAAATAGAACCAGGAAAATAGAGTTGATATGTTGTTTTTGCTCTTAGACTATCATTCCAATTAATAATCAAATTTGTTTTATTAACCTTAGTTTCAATAGTTTTAATAGTAGGGCTGGTAATAAAACTTCTTTTAGCTCTACTAAGCTGGATATTTTCATTAAATGAAAGGATAATCTCCCTTTCATTGAAATTAGTAACAAAAGGGTTGGGAATCGTTTTTAAACTATCTAAAACAGGAGGAGAAGTATCCTTATCACCACCTGTTAAAAGAGTTTGTTGAGCACAGCTAAAAAATAATAAAACAACTAAATAGCAACAATATTTCATAGTAGTTCTTCGATAAGTGTGAGACACTTTTTTAAACCAACTTTGTCTTGAAGTTTAAATTCTCCATAATTAGTATGATCAATGTCAAAAATAAATTTAACACGTTGGTTATTGTCATAAATAGGAATAACAATTTCAGATTTTGAGGCTTCATTACAAGCTATATGACCTTCAAATTCATTAACGTTATCTACAATAATAGATTCCTTTAATTTCCATGATTGGCCACAAACACCTTTGCCAAATGGTATTTTTACACATGCTGGAGGCCCTTGAAATGCACTTAATACTAATTCGTTATTTATTACTTCATAAAAGCCTACCCAAAACCATTGACATCTTAACTTAATAAGTGCAGTGAGGTTAGCCAAATTAGTAAACAGTGGAACTTCAATATCAATTAATCCTTTAGCTTCAGCATATAAATCATCATATGTTTTTGGAGTTCTAGTCAAAAACTATCAATTTCTTCAAAATTAACGGCATCTATTAATTATCCAATAGTAATGTTGGTATTAATTTTTATTTTTAGCCTATAAATTATAGATATGGCAGGTCACAGTAAATGGGCTAACATAAAACACAGAAAGGCAGCTCAAGATAAAAAAAGAGCTAAGGTTTTTACTAGAGTTATCAAGGAATTAACTATTGCTGCAAGAGATGGCGGAGGAGATGTAGATACTAACCCATCTTTACGTTTGGCTGTACAAAATGCTAAAGGGGCTAATATGCCCAAAGACACCATTGAAAGAGCAATAAAGAAAGGATTAGGAGGAGAAGGAGCTAATTTGACTGAAATAACTTTTGAAGGTTATGCTTCTAATGGAATCGCTGTTTTTGTAGAGGCCACCACGGACAACAACAATCGAACAGTGGCTTCAGTTAGATCAATTTTTAATAAATATGGCGGTAATTTAGGCACCAACGGTTCACTAGGGTTTTTATTTGAACGTAAAGGAATTTTCACTGTAAATAAAGAAAGTATTGATTCCGTAGATTTAGAGGAAGTTGAAATGGAGCTTATAGATTATGGCTTAGAAGAGTTAACAGAAATAGATCAAGATATCATAATTCAAACTGGCTTTGATGAATATGGCACAATGCAATCTGCATTAGAAGAAAAGGGCTGGGATGTGACCAATACAGAGTTGCAACGGATACCCTTAAATACTACTGCACTTGAACTTAACGATGCTCAAAAGGTCATGAAATTAATTGATAAGATGGAAGAAGATGATGATGTTAATGCTGTTTATCATAATTTAGAAATAACAGAAGAGTTATTAACTCAAATGGATTAATTTTTCTTCTTCATTTCTACCCATAATTCACTTCCTTGTCTCGGTGGAATAGAATTGGTTGAAATATCCATTTCTATAAAATGGTATTTATCTTCAAATAACTTTTTGTAGAGTTTAGAATCCCCACCATAAGGGGGTTCATCTCCATCAAATGTTATATTAAAAAGTAAACCAATTAAAATTCCAGATTCGTTTAATAATTCATGGGTTTTGTTCACATATAGTGATCTACTTGATAATGAGAGTGCACAAAAAAAAGTTTGCTCTATAATTACATCAAAAAAATTATTCTTTTTGAGTGAAAAAAAATCACCGATTAGAATATTTTCCTCAGGAATTTGTGGATGATTTTCCCTAAAATGTTTTGCAGCCAATGGAGATAAATCTAAATAAAAGGTATTGTAGAATCCCATTTTATGAGCATAAGCAACTTCGTGACCATAACCAGAGCCTGGGATTAATATTTTAAGATCTTTTTTTTCTTGTTTGTTGAACCAGAGTTCAATAGCGGGAGAAATTTTTCCAATATCCCAACCTGTTTGATTATTTTCGTAACGCCTGTTCCAGTAAGACTGATTTAATTTAATCTTACCCATTTAATTTATATCTCCTTTTTCAGATAATAAAATGGCTAAAGAACGATAAGATTCAAATTGACTTAATATAATAAGCGCAACTACTGTGACAGGAATACTTATAATCATTCCAGTAGTTCCCCAAATTGCTCCCCAAAAAATTAGAGATATTATGCTCAGTAATGGACTAATATTCATTGAATTACCAAGCCATTTGGGTTCCAGAAAATTTCCAATAATAACTTGAATAAAACCAACTACAAAAAAGATAATTAAAGCCGTACTAAAATCTCCAAATTGTAGTAGGCTAAAGACAGCTGGAAAAATGGTGGCTAAAAGAGAACCAATTGTAGGAATAAAATTCAGCAAAAAAATGAGAAACGCCCAGAATACGGCAAAGTTTAAATCACAAAATGCAAAGACCAAATAACTTAAAAATCCGGTGAGTAAACTAACCAAAGTTTTAATTCCTAAATAGCGGGCTATTGACCATTCAATTTTTGTTAATGTTTCCAATAATTTCTCATATTTCCCATTGAGATTGAAGAACACTTTTTTTAATTTTTTATTGAATTGAGACTCTTCAATAAATATAAAAACGACAAATAATAGAATCATTAATGTACTGCTGACTATTTTAGATATAGCATTGAATAATTCGCCAGCAAAAGTACCTATATCTATGGTAGCTAAATTAGCTTCTAAATAAGATTCGAAATCAATGTCAAATGTGTTATTTAAGGTTGTTATTATTTTTAAAATATTTTCATCATAGTCATGATGTGACTTTATGATGTTGTTAAAGCTTGATAGCACAAGCTGGGAGAAAAACATTAAAACCAAAAAGATAACTATGCTTGATATGATTTTCTTTAACCAATGAGGGACAACTTTACCATAAAAGGGAATTTTATAAGAAATAGCTGTAAAAATTCGTACAGTGAACCAAAGTAATAAAGCAAAGATAAATGGGACAAGAATATGTTGTCCATAAATTAGGATAACAACTATTCCAATAGCACAAATTAAAAAGTTGGCGAGTTTGTTCAAGGCCATGAGGTAGTATATATGTTATTATTATATGCTAATGTAAAAATAAAAAAAGGCCTGAATAATCAGGCCTTTATAACTGTTATTAGAATTTGAATCCTATTTCAAAATTTGTAATTTTTGGAAAACAGCAGAATGAGTGTTTTTGTACACCACATGATAAATTCCACTGCTAAACCCAGAAACATCAATATCTAATTGCTTATTTCCTGGATTCACCATTGTTGTATAAATAACTTCACCTAATGAATTAGTGATTTCAATGTTTCCATCTATTCCATTGTTGTCATTTATTAAAACAGTAGCTATACTGTTGGTAGGATTTGGAAAAAGCTTAAGTTCTGGTAAATCAACGGGAATCTCACCAATTCCAGTTGAACTAGCTGTAGCTTCTGTAGATTGGATAATTTCCAATGTAGCATCATCTTGAATCCACACAACTACACCTAAATTATTAAAATCTTCAACAGAATGATTAGTTAAATGATCAATAGGTGAATTTGCATCTGGTGGTAGAACATAGCTTCCCTGGAACGTGTGTGAGAAATTTTCATTTACAGGGACACCATCTTGAAGTGGGCTTAAAGCAAACCCAGTTGAACCAGGCACCATCTTTTTCATTACATATCCAAATTGTGTTTCACCATTACTGCCAACGTTATTGTAGGTCATGTATTCAAAGATGGCTACATACAATGTTAACTGATTTGTAAAATCTCCTAATGGATTAATATTAACACTAACGTCAACGGTTTGGTTATCAACTGAAAAATAAGATGAAAGCTCTACAAATGCAGGTATGGCTAATACATCATCCATAACTTGAGAGGATAATGCACTTGAATTATCTTGCCAGTAATTACCATCTACAACTAAATCAGGAACTGCATTAACGTTATAATATCCTCTTCTATCACCACCCTCTTGAGTATAATAAGGATCTCCTGATCCAGGCCAAGACATTTGATATTTTAAGATAGAATATTGGTCTAACGCATAATTCGCTGTTACAGCACTTATATTTTGATTTCCTGCTACACAAGGACCGCAAGTTGAGCTTGTAAATGCTTCAAGCATAGGTCTTTTTATCGTTGCATTATCATAAATAGTTACAGTGCCAACAACAGTATCGTTACTATTGTTCATGTCACTAGATGAATTTATGTTACTTGCCCAGACAGCTATATCATATACACCAGCTGCAGTTGGGCTCCAATTTGTTCCATGGTTAAACGCATGAAAATCTCCCGTTGCTAAACTTAAGCCAGAAACGGATTCAGTTACAGTAGCACCACCATCAATAGAATAATTTATATCCATAGATGTAACAGTGTTAGTTCCCATGTTTTGTAATTCACCAGAAACTACAAATGGTCCATTGGCTAAAATTAAGGTTGGAGATGTCGTGACATCGATTCCAGCCATATCAATGGGGGAAGGAGTTGTACAAGTAAGCGTTGCTTCAATGGGCACATATGGTCCACCAATACCATCTTGACAATTCCAAATACCATCTCCATCTATATACATCGATATGGTTCCAGAAGTAGATAGTACAGTTACTCCGGAGTGGTCACCATCTGCACTATAAAGCAGATTACCAGTATTACCAACACCA
This sequence comes from uncultured Flavobacteriales bacterium, assembly GCA_913042175.1. GTDB lineage: Bacteria > Bacteroidota > Bacteroidia > Flavobacteriales_D > Parvicellaceae. The sequence goes on along the minus strand of CAJWIX010000047.1, from coordinate 2,599 downwards.
TCATAAATTTCTAGGTTATCGTAACCGACTTCCGTTTCACCCGCGATAATATTTAGACTAATAAAATCTCCTGGATTAGCTGCAATGGCCGTAAAAACAGTGTAGGCACCAGCCCCATAACAATAAGGGCCAAAGCTATCTCCACATGTTGGAGGGGTAGTAAAGCTAATAGGGCCTTGCCAAAAACTCAAGTCCCCATTTCCACAATCTGCTTGAACATAAAATTCATAATCAGTTTGAGAAGTTAACCCAGTGGCTGAATAAGATGTAGTACTAGCAGTAGTTGATGTACCAGAACCTAAAGTGAAACCTGCTGCACCATATTCTATGTTCCATGATGTTTCATTTCCTCCTGGAGTCCACGAAAAGTCTGCGCTATTTGCAGTTAAGTTACTTATAACCACATTTGTGGGCTTAACGCAAGATGGAGATTCTCTAACCTCAAAATTATCAATTGCTATATCTCCCCAATATTGAATTCCACTGCCATCATCACCAACATAGGCGGTAATTTTAAATTCGACAGATCCAGTAAATGAAGATAGATCTACAAATTCTTCATTCCATTGATCACCCTGATCGCCCGATTTACTAAAAATATTAGTGTACGAAGTTCCTCCATTGTCTGAAGCATCAATTCTTAATTCATCTATAGAGGCACCAAACATGTGGCTAAAGAACCTTAATTGTGGAACAGTTAGTGCAGTTATATCTATAGCTGGTGTATGCATAATAGCACTATCACCAGGTGCTCTAGGGGCAGATGTTTCAATATACAGGTAATTTCCTCCACCAGTCATATCATCGCTAGGTCCTGTAGGGTTGGAGGCTGTTGTGCCAGCGTTTAAAGTCCAGTCAAAAACATCGTTCTGATCTTGAATCCAACATGGTGCCATCCCAGCATCTAAGTTTTCGAGATAAGGTGCAGCTCCTGGACATGTAGATACAGTTATGGGTCCAGCAAAATTACTTTGACCATTTCCGGATGTTTGACAATCTGACTGCACATAAAAATCATACATAGTGTAAGAACTTAAACCAGAAATAGTAGCAGATGTTACCGTTGAGGTAGATGTTGATCCAGTACCTTGCGTGAATCCAGTTGGTCCGTATTCTACTGTATATGAACCAGCATTAGGCCCTGCAGTCCAAGATAAATTGACTGAAGTAGAACTTGTCCCAGTTATTACTATTCCATAGGGGTCTAAACATGCTGGTGGCGCACATGTAGAATTAGAAACTCCAGACCAAATAGGACCAGAATTACCAGAATTAGCCCCATAAGGCCCATATGATCCAACTGCACTGCCGTCAGGGGCAGTGATTGTAAAAGTAATTTCCGTGTCCCAAGTACCTGAGACAAAATCGAAACTAACATTGTCTCCTGTGTAAGTGCTTATAGAATCAATAGCACTACTTCCAGATGGAACAGTAAAACTTGTTACGAGAACATTATTTACAGTAACATCAATTTGAGCTCCATTCCACCCATCTCCGTAGGAGTCTTGCATGTCAACTACATAGTGACACTGGGCAGAGCTAAATTGATAAGATATTAATGTAAATAGAAAGAGTATTAATTTTTTCATTTTATAAATTTTAGACATCCAATTTAAAATTAATTTGGCTAAAAATTAAATCTTTACTAAAAAAGCTGAAGTTTCCAAAGCTATTTAGTGTTATCAACTATCCATGTGCGTGGACAGCAATTTACAGAATCAGATTTTAGCGTTAGTACAAGTTTATTTCTATCTAAATCAATTTCTTGATACTTATAGTTTTCGAAAAGCAAGTTGTAGGCTGAACCATGCATACCTATTGATTTTAGATATTCGAAATCGCTTAGCGCTTGTTCTTTTGTTGGTTTATCTCGAGTCTTATCAATTATAACCAAATTGTAAAGCGTGTCATTTACAAACGTTTCGTCATAATCAAGTGGCTCCTTATCTATAAGAACTTGAGAAACCTCTTTTAAAATTTTGAATACAATTTCTTTATTCCCTTCATTTTGTCTCCGTAGCCAAAACTCTCTATAGTATTTTGTTTCAATGGTGTCTGTGCTATAGGTCAGAACAAGACTATCTATTAGGTGATTTAAAGGTCTCTTGACATACCCCCATATTAAACATGGATTAGAAGTTAATTCATATTCTGAAATCAGTTTGTCATAACCTATTTTCTTAAATGTTTCATGAATCATTTTTAGGTTTTCTGGTCGCCTCAGCCATTCTTTGTAGGTGTTTCCCTGGTATTTCCCATATGAGTAAACAATTTCATAAGGATCAAAAAAGCTAAGTTTATTTTCTACATAATATTGATTTGAACTTCCTTCAACTAGTTTGTTTTCAGTAATACAACTGACAATTATGATAAAAATAAGTGATGCTAAGTAAAGTATATTATTTTTCACCTGATGTAATATATATGAGTTACTAGTTGTAAAATTATCATTTCTAGATTAAGTCGGAAAACAACAAAGGACCGACTAAATTGTCGATCCTTATGAAGTTTTTGTATAAAAAAGTGACCCCGGCAGGATTCAAACCTGCAACCGCTGGAGCCGAAATCCAGTGCTCTATTCAGTTGAGCTACGGAGCCA
>CAJWIX010000046.1 GCA_913042175.1 uncultured Flavobacteriales bacterium | reverse complement strand
TTTTATTACGAAAAAATTCTCGTAGTCCAAATTGCACACCTCTTCCCGTTGCTTCAACTCTTCCTGAAATACCACCTTTATTTACAGGCTTTCCAGTAACACATGCCCTTGCGGTAATATCAGATGGGTTTAAGCGCCTGTACTCATCTGCAATCCATGCCATTTCTTTTTCTCCACTACCCATATCTGGTGCTGGCACATTTTGTGAAGGATGGATTAAATCTCTTTTAGCTAACTCTTGAGTGAACCTCCTTGTTATTTTTTCTAATTCACTTTCATCCCAATCGTAAGGGTTTATTACCAAAGCACCTTTCGATCCTCCAAAAGGGATTTCCATTAATGCACATTTATATGACATTAAGGCTGCTAAAGCTTCAACTTCATCTTGATCAGCGTAAGATGCGTATCTTATACCCCCTTTTACAGGTTCCATATGCTCTGAATGAACAGACCTGTAACCAGTAAAAGTATAGATTTTTCCTTTCAAACGCACACCAAATCGAACAGTATACGTTGAATTCGCAAGTTTTATTTTATTGGCAAGACCATAAGGTAGTTTTAATAACTTTGCAGCATCATCAAAAATTGTATCAACTGACTTCAAAAATTCTTTAGTAGACATAATTTATCACCAGTTTTTTTAAAGTTTATCCTTTGACAATATCATACAGCTTAATAATTTAATAATTTTTAATTTGGGTACATGATGATACTTTCATCTTAATAAGTTATTTCTTGACAAGATATCCCTATAAAATAAAGTTATATATACAAATTTATATTTACAAATCTAATTATAAATTCATGCAAAAATAAAAATGTTTTTTGGAGGAGATAAATGAAAAAGACAATAAAAAGTTTTTCACTTGGAGCTTTCTTAGCTTCAACAATTGCATTTTCCCCTATTGCTTCTGCTGATACAGCGGATGGTGCTAGTTTGATGAGTAAGTCATGGAATGAGATTGTTGAAACAGCTAAAGGTGGAGAAGTTAATTGGTTTTTATGGGGAGGAGCTGATCATATTAATCAGTACGTTACTGAGTATGTCGGCGGAGTTCTCAAAGATAAGTATAATATAACACTTAACAGAGTACCATTAACTGATACAGCAGCAGCCGTAAACACAGTTCTATCAGAAAAAGAGTCTGGAGTTAATGACAAAGGAACTGTTGATATGATTTGGATTAATGGTGAAAATTTCAAAACTATGAAGCAAGGTGATATGGCATGGTGTGGTTACTTAGATAAACTACCTAATAATAAATTAGTTAATTGGAATAACCAAGCCATAGCTAATGACTTTGGAGTTCCTGTTGATGGATGTGAGTCACCATGGAATAGAGCCCATTCTGTTTTTGCTTATGATACAGCTACCATGGAAAATCCACCTATGAGTATTAGCGAGTTAATTGAATGGATAAAAGCAAATCCAGGTATGTTTACCTACCCAGCTCCACCTGACTTTACAGGATCAGCTTTTGTAAGGCATGTTTTCTATTATGCAGCTGGTGGTGCAGAAAATTTACTTGGTCCTTTTGATCAAGCTAGATATGACGCAGCAGCAACGAAAGCCTGGAAAATATTAAATGATCTTGAGCCGTATCTATGGCGCGAAGGTAAAACTTATCCAGCTAACCCTAGCGCATTAACTCAATTATTTGCTAACACAGAAATTGCAATTTATTTTAATTACAACCCTGCAAATATTGCTAAAGAAGTCACTAATGGCGTATTTCCAGATACAGTAAGAACATATCGTATGAATGATGGTAATATTGGAAACACAAACTACACAATCATACCTTACAATTCTCCAAATAAAGCCGCTGCTCTTGTATTGCAAAATGTTCTTTTATCAGGAGAGGCTCAATTAGAGAAAGCCAAGCCATCTGTTTGGGGTACAAACCCTGGAATTGAAATGGATAGAACTGACCCAGCAATTTTAGCTGCGTTTAATGCAATAGAGAAACATCCTGCAGCAATTCCAATGGATAATACTGATGGTGCCTTACCAGAACTCCAAGGTGAGTGGATCAAAGCCATTGAAAAAGGATGGATTGAAAACGTAGGAACTAATTAAATTATGAACATCTCGCGGCGATAATCTGCCGCGAGATGTCAAAATTATTTAAATAAAATTCAAATGTCAGATAGAACAAAAATTCTACTTTTGTTAGCACCTGCTTTATCAATTATTATACTCTTGTTTTTTGGTGGTTTGTTTGTAGGATTATTAAGAAGCTTTAATTATATGCCTATAATTGGGTTAACTGAACCTAATCTAAATGCTTATTTTTCAGTTTTTCAATCTAAAGAGTTTTATTATTCCTTTATTCTTAGTTTTCATATTGCTTTCACATCAACTATTATTTCTGCAACTTTAGCAATTGGAGCTGCACTCCTGCTAAGAAGAAATTTTATTGGAAAATCAATAATCAATTTTTTGTTTCAAATAAACCTTACTGTACCTCATCTTGTTGGAGCAATTGGAATTCTTTACCTTTTTTCACAATCAGGAAGTTTTGCTAGATTAGCTGCTGAATGGGGAATGATTACAAGACCTGCTGAATTTCCTGAGTTGGTTTTTGATCCTTATGCTATAGGTATTATTTTACAGTATGTGTGGAAAGAAATTCCATTTATAGGCGTAATTGTTCTAGCAAATATGCAGTCTTTAGGTGAAGATTATGAAAGTGTAGCAAGATCTTTAGGAGCTAATAAATGGCAAACATTTAGATATGTTTTACTCCCATTAATTTTTCCAGGCGTTTTATCAGCATCTGTAATCGTTTTTGCTTTTACTTTCGGTGCTTATGAAATACCAGCGATGCTTGGAGCTAATTACCCGGCGGCACTTCCTGTCTTGGCTTACAGGAAATATACAGATGTTGACTTAGCTGCACGCCCAGAAGCAATGGCTATGGCTATAGTAATTGCTTTATTAAGTGCAGTAATGATTTTTTTCTATCTTAGATACACAAGAAAAAGAATTAGAGGGTAAGAATGTTAGAAAAACCAACCTTACTTTCAAATAGCTTTAGATTTATTACAATTGCAATGCTTATTACTTGGTTGATTATGCCATTAGTTCCTCTTGCTATTTGGTCTTTTGCAAAAGGATGGTTTTTCCCATTAATACTTCCTAAATATTGGTCTCTTAATGCTTGGAATTATGCTTTGTCTGATACAGCTGGAGTTCTTGAAAGTCTATGGCTTACAATTTTCATTTCAGCATCTGCAACAATTTTATCAATTATGATTGGTGTGCCAGCTGGACGAGCTTTAGGGATGTATAAATTCAAAGGAAAAGAATACGTCGAATTATTAATTCTAGCTCCAACAATTGTTCCAGGTATAGCAGTTGTGCTAGGAATTCATAGTGTTTTTATTTCTATTGGTCTGACCAATACTATACCTGGAGTTATACTTGTTCATTTAATTCCCACTTTACCTTATATGACCCTAGTTATGTCTGGTATTTTTTCCAATTTTGATCCTGACTTTGAATCTCAAGCAAGAAGCCTTGGAGCTTCTCCACTGAAAACATTCTACTATATAACTCTACCTTCTATTCTACCAGGTATCATTGTAGGTGGTTTATTTGCCTTTTTAGTTTCGTGGAGCCAATACATCTTAACTTTAATGATTGGTGGAGGCAGAGTAATTACTCTTCCATTACTATTATTCAGTTTCGCTACATCTGGAAGAAATGATATTACAGGTGCTATTGGAATGATATACATTTTGCCTGGAATTATAATTTTAATTCTAACTGCTCGACACCTTTCAGGACGAAGTGCTGTGGGGGGATTTGGAAGAATATGACGCATGTATCAATTAAAAATTTAACCAAAGTTTATCCAGGTTTAACAGTTCCATCCTTGGACAATTTATCTCTCGAAATTAATAGTGGAAGCTTAACAGCTCTTCTTGGGCCTTCTGGATGTGGGAAAACTACTACAATGAAGATGATTGCAGGCTTACTAGATCAAACTTCTGGCGATGTCACTTTTGATGGAACTTCCATACTCAAAGAAAAACCAGAGAATAGAGGGGTGGTAATGGTTTTTCAAAACCACCTTTTGTTTCCTTATATGAATGTTCAAGATAATATAGGTTTTGGTTTAAAAATGCGCAACGTTCATAAAGACGAGATATTTAACCGTGTAATTAAAATGCTTGATCTTGTGAAATTACCCAATATGGAAAATAGAATGCCAAAGGAATTGTCTGGAGGCCAACAACAAAGAGTAGCATTAGCAAGAGCTCTCATAGTTCAACCAAGAGTTTTATTATTAGATGAACCACTCTCAAATCTTGATGCTCATTTAAGATTTGAAATGCGAGATCTTATTAGAAATTTACAACAAAGCATGGGTATAACAACTATTTTTGTAACTCATGATCAAGAAGAAGCTGTTGTGCTAGCTGATCAAGTTGCACTTATTTTAGATGGAAAACTAAAGCAATATGCTCAACCAGATGTTTTTTACAAAAAACCAATAGATGTTGTAACAGCTAAATTTTTTGGTGGTCAAAATTTTATAAAAGGAACATCAAAAAATAATAATTTTTCATCAAACATTGGAAAATTAGCTCTTCCAAAAGATTGTCTTCAGGGAAATGGAATACTAACCTTTAGGCCTGAGAATGTTCAAATTGGAAAGGGACCTAAGAGCGTTAATACTATCAAAGCTAAGATTATTGAAAAAATATTTTTAGGCACGCAAACCAGATTAAAATTATCTATTAAAGATGAAGTAATTCAAGCAATTGCAAATCCTAATGAAGTTGATGAAAAAGAGACAGGAATTGAAATCGATATCAATATACCACCCTCATGTCTTTGGGTGATTAATAATTAATTAAAAGGAAAGATCTTAAGGAAAAAATAATGAAATTTGGTGTTCACGCAGGATTATGGATGGCTAAATGGACGGATGAGATTAAGCCTATTTTAAAAATAGTTTCTGACATTGGATTTGACGGAGTAGAAATTTCTTTACTTGGAATGGACCAATATAAAGCAAGGTCTCTAAATAAAGTAATTAAAGACTTCAAGCTTGAAGTTACATGCTCTGATGGGTTATCGATTTCAGCAGACATAACATCGACAGATAAAGATGTAGTTGCAAAAGGAGAAGAGCACTTAAGATGGGGAATTGAAACAGCTTCTTTACTTGGTTCGCATTATTTAGCTGGCGTAATTTATTCACCATGGGGTGTTTTTGACCCTAAAAATAAAAAAAATCGATTTGATCGGTCAGCATTAGCACTATCTAAATTAGATAAAATTCTTATACAAAATGATGTTAATTTGGGTATTGAAGCCATAAACAGATTTGAAACAGACCTTATAAACACCGCAGATGAGGCTATTTCATTAGCAAAAGCTACAAAATCTCAAAATATTGGTGTTTTGTTAGATACATTCCACTTAAATATAGAAGAAAAGGATATTAAATCAGCTATAATTAAAGCAGGGAATAATCTAAAGCATTTTCATATTTCTGAAAATGATAGGGGTGTGCCAGGCTCAGGACATATACCTTGGAATGAAGTAAAAGCAGGACTCAAATCAATAAATTACAATAATTGGATTGTTGCAGAAATGTTTGTTAGTTCTGGAAACCCTGCAAGCTCAGATTTAAATATTTGGAGAGATATAGAACAAAACCAAACCAAAGCTGCTGAGGAAGCCCTAAACTTTATGCGAAAGAGTTTCTAATGAAAGAAAAATTTTATATTTTGTTAAAGGAACATTTTATAAATTTAGAGAGTAAATTAAATCAATTAGACGCTGTCATTGGGGACGGAGATCATGGATCAACATTGCTTAAAGGCCTCTCAGCAATTCCAAATAGTGAATTGCCACCAGACAAAGCTTTTAAAGCTGAAACTGGTGGCGCTTCAGGTTCACTGTTTTCAATTTTAATTGGTGCAATAGATAAGGGAATTGAAAATAGTTCAAATTTTGGTGAATTTTTGACAAATGCATCAAATAGAATTTCTATGATAGGTGAAGCTAAAGAGGGAGATAAAACTATGCTGGATGCACTTATTCCAGCTGCTAAAGCTAGTTTAAATGATCCAAAAAACTCACTTGAAGAAGCCTCACTTGCTGCAAGAGAAGGTGCTAAAAAAACTGTTACAATGCCAGCAAAAAAGGGCCGCGCTAAATATGTAGAAAATGCAGGTATTGGGCATATGGACCCAGGTGCATTTTCAACCTCTGAAATTATTTCATTTGTTTGTAATTATATTAGGATAGAAAATGAAAAAACTTTATAATACTAAAAATGCCATGCCTGATGATATGATTGATGGCTTTGTTCAAGCTTATCCTAATATAGTAAAAAAAGGCAAAAATAATAGAATAGTATTACGAACAAAACAAAAAGATCCAGAAAAGGTTTCTTTGATAATTGGTAATGGTTCTGGTCACGAACCAATAGCTATGGGATTTGTTGGAGAGGGAATATTAGATGCAAATATTGTTGGTGATGTTTTTACTGCACCTTCATCGGATTTAATACTAGAAGGCATTAAAGAAAGTTATAGCAAAAGTGGAACAATATTACTAATCTCCAGACACGAAGGCGACGTTATTAACGGTAAAGCAGCATGCCTCGATGCACAAGATGAAGGCATGGATGTGAGACCCCTTTTAATGTATGATGATATATCATCAGCACCCAAAGGCCACGAAGAAGACAGAAGAGGTGCAGCTGGAACGATTTTTATTTATAAAATATTAGGTGCAGCCGCTGAAGATAATATGACAATCGATGAACTCATGATGTTAGGAGAGAGAGTAAGGTCAAATACTCGTACTTTAGGAGTGGCAATTAACTCAGGCATTTCTCCAATTACAAATGAGGAAATGTTTAGTTTACCTAAAGATGAAGTTTTTATTGGAATGGGCGTTCATGGAGAGCCAGGTGTAGCAAGAAGAAAATTAGGAGCAGTAAATGATTTAGTATCATTTATGATGGATAGAATATTAGAAGATAAAGAAATCAAACCTGAAAATAATGTTATTGTCTTAATAAATGGAATGGGTGGCACTACTCTAATGGAATTATACTCGGTTTTTAATGAAGTAAGTATATATTTAAAAAATAAGAAAATTTTTAATTCATCTCCAATGATAGGTTCTTTTTCAACCACACAAGAAACTGCAGGATTTTCAATTTCAATATTAATACCAGATGAAATTATGCTAAAATTTTGGAGAGCGCCTCACTCATCACCAAACTTTCCTTTAATATTGTGATATTTAGATGACTATTTTTGACCATAAACATAATAAGGTTTTTGGCATTGCTATAGATGCCGGTAGTGGTCTAAAACAAGCTATCAAAGATGCAAGAAAAGCTTTTTATCAAGAAAATGATCTTGAGACTTTTAAAAAATTGATTATCACTTCTTTAGGGCAGTATGCCACAACTATTCTCATAGATTCAGAATTCGGGCCTCATCTTATTTCTAGATATCCTAAACAGTGTTCACCAATGATGGCTTTTGAAGCAGATGTCTATCATATATCTGATGAAGATAGAATTACTAAATTACCTGATAATATAAAAGTTTCTGATTTCTCTAGACTTGGATACAAAGTCTTAAAATTTTTTATGTATTACGCTCCAAATGACAATATTGAAATAAATGAACAAAAACAAAAAATAATAGAGAATATTGGAAAGGAGTGTGTGAAAAATAATATTTCTTTTTTGATGGAGCCATTAGTTTATGATCCGATTAAAAGACCGGGTAGTTTAGATTATGCATACCTCAAGCCACAATTAGTAGAAAATGCAACAAAAACTTTCTCAAATCCTAAATTCAATATTAATTATTTAAAAGTTGAAGTGCCAGTTGATTTATCTTTTGTAGAAGGTTTTGGTGATCCAATAATAAAACAAAAAGAAGCAATAAAATTTTTTAAAGATGCATCAATTGCAGCATCAGGTATCCCTCTTTTATATTTAAGTGCTGGCGTTTCATTTGAATGGTTTAAAGCATCTTTAAAAATGGCAGTTAAAGCTGAAGTGGATTGCTCTGGTTTCATGTGTGGAAGAGCTATTTGGTCTGAAGCTATAAAAGTTTTTGGAGAGCAAGGTGAAGAAGGATTAAATTCTTGGCTTAATACCACTGGTCAAAATAGACTAAATGAACTGATTTCATTATTTAATTAATTAAAAGGATAATTTGTGGATCAAAAACTAAATATTTGTCTTGTAAAAACTTCCCTGCCTAGCTATTTCCCAGAAAAACATAATGTATGGGAAAGATCAATAAATGGCCTAAGCAAAATTTGCAAGGACATGAATGTTAATTTAAATATTATTCAAGAAATTCCCATGAATGCTAATGATACAAAGAAAACAATTTCTAAATGCAAAGAACTTAACGCTGATTTTATATTAGTTTTACATGGTGGCTTTACAATGGGTGATGTAGCACTAACTTTTGCAGAGTCTAATTTCAAATTAGGCTTTTGGTCAGTTCCTGAGCCCACACTTACTGGTGACGTACAGTTAAATAACTTTGTAAGTTTAAATATGTCTATGTCTATTGCAAAAAAAGTAAGGAACACATCTAAAAACCCAGTTAGTTGGTATTATGGTTTTGCAGAAAATAAAGAATTTAAGCAAAAAATTACTTTAACTCTTCAAACTCTTCAGTCTCTTAAAACATTATCGCGAAGTAGAATAGGCTTGATTGGCGGTCTCGCAATGACGTTCTACAACATGGAAGTATCAACAACAAAACTTAAATCAAAGTTAGGAGTAGATATTTTTAATCATGACATTCATGAACTAACTAATAGGATGTCAAATCAATCATCAAAAAATGTAGATGAAGAAATACAAAAAATACTTCGCCTAGCAAAACCTGATAGTGTTTCCAAAGAACAATTAAAACTCACAGCTCAGGCAGTATTATCACTAAGAGACATAAAAAATGAAAATAATTATAGTGCACTAGCTGTAAGTGATTGGCCTGCATTGCAGGAAATAGCAAATATGCATCCTGGAGCAGCATTCTCTATTTTAGAAGAAGTTGATAATATACCTGTAGCATCAGAGGGAGATATATTAGGAGCAATTTCTCAAATAATAGCTAAATCATTTACTGGCAAAGTAGGCTACCTTTTAGACATGACTGAACCAGACTTTGATAGAGATAGCCTTTTAATGTGGCATGGGGGTGGAGGACCTTTATATTTAGCAAATAAAGCAGGTGTTAAGTGGGTTAATCATCCAATGATTGGCAGAGGAACTGATCAAGGTCCTATATATGGAACTATTTCTGACTTAGTATTTCAAGTTGGATCAGTTTCAGTATTTAGAATTTCTAATAATGCCAAATCAATTTTTTATTTAAATGCCAAAGTAGAAGATATCAATCCAAATGGCTTTACTGGTTGTAGAGGATGGTTAACTGATTTTAGAATGAATAACAAACAAATTGCATTAAATGATTTATTATCAGCAATTATGATGAATGGTATAGAGCATCATTTTGTTCTTGTGCCGGGAGATATTTGTAAATTTCTTAAAGAATTAGAATTTTGGACAGGAATGAAAAATTTAAATTCTAGTTTAATATGTAAGTGAATTCTTTTTGCTTTAATAATTTAGAATATTTTTTTTCCAAAGAAGATATGTACTTCCTGTCTAATGGAACCACCTCTTGATCTTTTGCAAGCTGAAATTGAAAAACCATTCCTCCACCGGATCTAAAAAAATACTCACTTGCTAAAAGATAAAATTCCCACATTCTAGAAAACTTTTCATCATATGTTTTAGGCAAAAATGATTTATTTTTAAAAAATTTTTCTCTCCATTTTTTTAATGTTTCAGCATAATGTAAGCGCATAACTTCTATGTCTGTTATTTTAAGAGAAGTTTTTTCGATAGCATGAGTCATTTGACTAAATGTAGGTAAATATCCCCCTGGGAATATATATTTCTCTAGCCAAGGATTTGTATGTGCAGGAAGACCATATCTTCCAATTGAATGGATGACCGCTACGCCTTTTGGTTTTAAATGATTTTCAATAAATTGGAAAAATTTTTCAAAATTATGGTGTCCTACGTGCTCCAACATTCCAACTGATACTATTCTGTCATATTCATTATCTAGTTCTCTGTAATCTTTTAATAAACACTCAACTTTACCTGTTAATTTATTTTTTTTTATAAGTTGATTAAAATAAATATGTTGTTTCTCAGATAAAGTAATTCCAGTAATTCTTGTTGAAGGATTACAATTGTAAATAGACAATCCCAAACCACCCCATCCGCAACCAATATCTAAAACGGTATTTCCTTTATTTATTTGAAGTTTTGCAACTAATCTTGAAACTTTATTTATTTGAGCGTCCTCTAAGCTTTCATTTTTTGAATAAAAAAATCCACACGAATATTGCCGCCTTTTATCAAGAAAACTTTCAAACAAATCATCATTTAAATCATAATGATGTGCTGCATTTCTTTTAGCTTTTTTTATTGGATTAAATGTAGAAAAGAAGTTTTTTAAATCATTTAAATATTTTCTTATTTTTCCAAAATTTGTTGATTGCCATGAATTATAGTTCAACATTAAAAATTTCATTAAATCTTCAAGATTACCTTTTTTAATTTTCAATTCTTTATTCATATATAATTCTCCAAAAGAAAGTTCAGGACTTCTTACAATTAAAAATAAATGTTTTAAATTTAGGATTTGTATATGAATATTTGGTCCATCTAGCTGGCCAACAATAGATTTTACTGGATCATTTCCAATTTCAATATCCAGTTTACCATATAAAATAAATTTTTTTAAAATTAAGAAAAAAAAATATTTCATTCTCAAAAAAATTGAAACTATAAGGTTAATTTAAATATAATCTCTGAAATAAAAAATTCAATTAGTTTGTTTTTTTTAGTTTATCATAAAAGTCTATAAAGATTTCATCTCTATTGATGTTATATGCTTCTCGCATAACATGTCTATTATTGGATTTTTGCCAAAATAAATTTTCATCTAATACAGGTGTAGAAGTTAAAGTTGTTGGAACCCAATCAGGGTTAATGATCCATGCAATATTTATTAAATCCCAAATAACCCATGTTCTTCTGTAAGTATCCTCAATAGCAAATTTATGATGCAATGGATTTTTTTCAGTATACAAGTAGTATAAATAGTTTCCTATATCACCTTTTCCTTTTACAAAATTTTTCATCTCTGGCTCAGAAATTGTTAATTGAGCTCCTACATGATATCCAGGTAGATAAACATGAGGCACACCACTATCGAAAATTAATCTTGAAGAAATAGGATCCTGAACCAAATTTAAAGATGCACCATTGTAATGAGGTGATACTGAAGGATAAGCTGATGTCCATAAAACAACTATATCATTAATTATTTCTGGAGCTGTTATCATGGCAGAAGCAATATTTGTAGGACAGCCTATTCCCAAAATGTATAATGGTTTGTCCCCTGTTTTAGCCAAGTCTATAATCATTTCACTCGCTTCAGATTTTATTGGATTATCTAAAGACTTAAGATATGACGTTGAACCCCTGTAAACTTTTCCATTACTTGGTAATGACAATTTTTGATATACATTTAAAATTTCTTGATAGCTTAATTCCATACCTTCATCTGGTTTTACAAATTTAAGATCTTTAGCTTTAATTCCCTTTTTGTGTAATCGTTTAACCCATTCAATAGCAAATGAGGATTGTTTGTTTGCTTTGTCCTGATCTAAAATTTTCTCAGCGTCAAACAACTCTCTTTGATGATGAGCAAAAGAAAATGGTTCTGCTGTAACAGCTTCAATTTTTAATTTTTCTGGAGATAAAAGGGCCCAAGTTAATGCAAATTGATCATCAATCTCATTAGCAGCATCAGTATCTATGATTACTCTTGCTATTCCATTAGGGTGTTCAAGTCTTTCAAGCAACTTCTCTTTTGATAATTTTGGGAAATTAATTTGTTTCATAAACTGAATTCCTGATCTTGTATTCTTGAAACCCTTGCTTGAGTGGATAAATTAAAACTAACTGTGTCATTTCTATAAACTTCCTCATAAAATACTGTTTTCCCTTTTTGATCGAAAGCTGTACAACCTAGTTTCAAAATTGGATCACCTTCTTTCATACCTAGTAATGTTGAAATTTTCTTATTAGCAGAAACAGGGCTAATATTTTCACATGCTGAAGACCAATTTAAATTAAATCTATTACTTAATATTCTTAAAATTGACTGTCCAGGACCCTCTTCAGGGAAATCTTCAGCTTTTGCATTTTTAATAAATTCTGAGGGAGCGTAAGTAATAACAAGCATTCTTGGTTTATTATCAACCATCCGTACTCTCGTTATCATTGTAACATCTACGCCTTTTAGAGTTGGAGGAATTAAATTTTTAGTTGCATTACCTTTTATTAATTTTTCAATAGAAATTAGTTTTGAGCTTGGTTCATAGCCTGCCTTTAACATTGCATCAGTGAATGAAGTCAAACAAGTGTCTGATGCTGGTGACAATGTTAAGACTGTGTATCCACTTCCCCTTCTGCTCTCAACATATCCATCCTGTACAAGCATGTCTAATGCGTGACGAATAGTAACTCTACTCATTGAAAATTGCTGAGCTAAGTCACCCTCAGTTGGAATTCTAGATCCTACTGGGTATCTATTTGACTTTAGTCTATTAATTAGTGTGTAATAAGCTTGCTCATATTTTGGCATATCATCCTGAATAAGCATAAACTCTCCTTTCTGCCATTTTAATCAATTTTTTTTTCATTTTCCCTGAGAACTCTTCTATTAATCTTTCCAGAAGATGTCATTACAAAATTATTCACAAATTCTATTTCCCTAGGCGCCTTGTAAGTTGCTAGGTTTTCCTTAACGTAATTTCTTATATCTTCAATAAGTTCTTTACTGGGTTCATAATTTTTATGAAGCTTAACAAATGCTTTAACTATTTGGCCTCTATCTTTATCGGGCTTGCCAATCACTGCAGCTTCAACTATAGCTTTATTAGAAATAAGTGCATCCTCAATCTCAGCAGGGCCTATTCTAAATCCAGACGATTTAATTAAGTCATCCGATCTTCCTTTGTACCAAAAATAGCCTTCTTTATCTTTCACTGCCAAGTCGTGTGTTCTTAGGTAATCACCTGTTTTCATCTCTTCTTCTTTATCTTTATTATTTAGGTAACCAAGAAACTTTGTAGGAGAATTTGATGTTGTAACAATCTCTCCTTCTATATTTTGGCCCACTTCATTTTGTTCATCATCTATTAACAAAACCTTATGCCCAGGATAAACTCTGCCCATTGAACCCGGCTTTCTAGGATACAAAGCTTCACAATTCCCTATCAAGTGGTTCACCTCAGTCATGCCATAAAATTCATTACAAATTACCCCTAATTTATTTTCGGCCCATTCTAAAGTTTCGCTTGCTAAGGCCTCACCACCTGTACATATAATTTTTAACGATAAATCATATAATTCATTAGGGTTTTGAACTTGCGCCATTCTCTTTATAGCTGTTGGTGCAAGAAATGTGTGGGTAACTTTATGTCTTTCAATAAATTTATATGCCCAATCAGCATTAAATCTATCCTCAGATGTGGCAATTGGTTTGCCTGCCATCCAAGCAGGAAATAACATGTCAAGAAGACCACCTACCCAAGCCCAATCAGAGGGAGACCAATAAACAGCATTTTTGTCTTTCATGGATAAATTAAAAAATAAGTTTATTGATGGCCTATAAGAAGCAAGCACCCTATGACCATGAAGAATGCCTTTGGGCTTGCCAGTTGAACCTGAAGTGTACATTAAAAGTGCAGGGTCATTTGCGCTCCCAAAGTTAGCTTTGAAATTACTTTCAAACAAGTAAGCATCAGTTAATGAAATTTCATTTTGTCCTAAATCTGGATCTCTTAAAATTACATATTTCAAATATGGGAAGCTAGTGGCTTTAGTTTGCCTTAATTTATTCCAAGCATTGTTACTTGTTATTAAAACTTCAACTTTACAATCATTGAGAGCGTGTTTTAAAGTTTCAGGTCCATACAATTGAGAGAGCGTGACTGCCACTCCTCCAATTTTACATATTGCCATGTGAGCAATTGCAGTATCAGGATGTTGCCCAGTATGAACTGCAATATTGGATCCAAAGTTATAACCTAAGCTTGAGAGCTTAGATGCAAGGCCATTTGACATTGCTTCAACTTCACCAAAAGTATAGTTAATCACATTCCCATTTTTGTCTTCAAAAATTAATGCTGGATTATTAATGTGCTCTTTACTTAGATAGCCTCCCAAGGTCATATTATAAATATTTGCATCATTAGGAATATAAATTTTAACTTCATTATCTTTGCGGATTAATCCAATCTCAAAGAGATCTTTATCAGATAATTTATTTAGATAATCCAATTTATTTAACCTCTGTAGGCGTGATTATTATAGAAGGATTTTGACTTGATGATTTCAAAATTTTACCAAAGGTCTCAGTCCCTTTAAAATTATTTAATTTCACTACAGTTAGTGTTGAAGCACCCTCAAACTTAACAAGACCATAGTTTCCATCTAGTCCACTTGTAATAGTAACAATTTCAGCTACTCCAGATAATTTTATCCAACTATTTTTATAAGAACCACATGTACATATTTTCTGTGGGGGAAATGATACTTTTTCACATAAACTACATTTCAAAGCTAAAGCAAAACCTTCAGTTAACCCAGTTAGCCATTTGCTCATCTTGCCAAATGAAATATTATAGTTTAACTCAATTTTTTTACTAATTTTCATATGTTACTCTTAAGAATTGAAACTGCTGATAATGTTCCAACACCACCATGTGTGTCTGCTAAAGCGAATTTAGGAATATTTTTTATTTGTAAATTTTTGTGATATTTACCCTCCAACAACATTGCGCAGGTAGCAGTTTGACCAACACCCGTCGCTCCAACAGGAGCACCCTGCCCCATTAATCCACCAGAAATATTAATAGGTAATTTACCATCCAAAGAAAAATGACCATCACGGAAATCTTTTAAAAAGTCTGATGATAATCCTAGTGCCTTAATTGCTTGAAATTGCGCACCAGCATAAGCGTCATAGACTTCAGCAAAACCTATTTCATTAGCCCTGATACCTGCCATTGAAGAAGCTTTTTTCATTGCTTCTTTTTTTGAAACAAACTCACCTATATCATCTCTGGCACCTAAATTTACCATATCATTCGCAGAGCCTATACCAATGATATTGGGAGCTGAAATTCTATTCAATGGCTTTTTATTAGACAAAATTAATGACGCAGCACCGTCACTCAAGGGTGAACAGTGGAGCCTTCTGTAAGGCGATGAAATTACTGGTGATGCAAAAATTTCTTGTTGATTATGTTTTAATTTTAAATGTGCACTAGGATTATGTAAGGCGTTGTTTCTATTATTAATTGTAGCATTAGCTAAATCAGTTTCATTTAGACCAGTTTTTTTCATAAATAATTGGATTGATAAAGCGTATAGTGCAGTTGCTGTAACTCCATTCATGCCATCTGTCAAAGAATCAAATGAATTACTGTAAAGCTGTTTAACCGTTTCACTAGGGAGGTATGATGCGGATGGATCAAAACCAATAATAGCAACATATTGAGATTTTTTTGATAAAATGGATTTTACACCTTGATGCACTGCTAATTGCCCAGACGCTCCACCACCTTCAACTCGAACAATTTCAACTTTATGAAGACCTAAATCATCAGCGATTACTGTTGAAGGGTTTAATTGAAAAGTAAAAAAATCACTCTCGTTAGAGATTATTAAAGTATCAATATCTTTTCTTTCTAAGGATGACATGGCTAATGAAGCTTCAAAAGTCTCACACACCCAGTCTCTATAAGAAGAGCCATCTTTTCGGCGATTAAATTCAGTTAAATGACACCCTATTACATAAACCATATTTACCATGAGCAATAAATATTATGACTTAACATATTTGTCATTACAAGTTAATACTATTATTGTATTAACTTTGTTTATAGTAGCTATGAATATAATTCTAGTTTTAGTAGATAGTCTAAATAAAAGCGCATTAAAGACTTACAACCCTGAAACAATTTGTGAAACACCTAACTTAGAAGAATTTGCAAAAAAATCTCTAATTTTTGAAAATCATTATATATCAAGCCTTCCCTGCATGCCTGCAAGAAGAGAGATTTTTGCTGGACGCAAAGAATTTATGTGGAGGCCATGGGGACCACTTGAAATTTTTGATCCTAGAATGCCAAGAATTATTCAGTCAGCTGGCTACAATACAGGCATTGTAACTGATCATTACCATTACTGGGAAGAAACCTCTAATGGTTACATTCAAGGCTTTGCTTCAAGTAAATTTATACGAGGGCATGAGACAGATTTCTGGAAAATGCATGATGACAAAGAAGTTCCAAAATGGGTTAAGAAAATGTCAGAATTTAGAGCATCAGAGCATATGAACCAGTACTATGCAAATGTTAAAGATTTTGATGGAGAGGAGGATTTTTTTCCTGCCAAAACATTTTCGGCTGCTTGTGATTGGCTAGAAGAAAATTCAGGCAATGGAGATTTTTTTCTTCATATTGAATCCTTTGACGTACATGAGCCTTTTCATGTTCCAGAGCCCTATGCATCAATGTATACTGATGGCAGCAGTGATGACTTTAATATTTGGCCACCATACCAAATTTATGACGATTTAGAAAAGTTCATGGACCAAACAAGCAATGAGGAACTTCAATATTTGGAATCTCAATATATGGGCAAAACAACAATGGCAGATAAATGGTTTGGTCATTTATGTAAACAACTTGATAGGTTATCATTATGGGACAATACCATGGTAATTTTTACAACTGACCATGGACATGATTTAGGAATTAGAAGGTCTTTTGGAAAACAGTACCCTCACTATGACAGTCATGCAAATATCCCATTATTCATTTGGCATCCTAAATTTCGTGGGAATGGCAAGAGAGTAAATACTTTAACCCAAAATGTAGATTTATTTGCAACTTTGGTTGACGCTTCTGGCTCAGATATCCCCGATACTAATAGACATAGTAAAAGTTTATTGCCAATAGTAAAAAATCCTGAAAAGACAAATAGAAAAGTTATTCTATACGGCACTTATGGACAAGGTGTGTGCCTTAACGATGGTGAATGGACTTTATTTTGCTCTCCTGTAAAAGACAAGCAATTATACAACTACTCAACAATGATTTTAAGGCCTCTTATTGTAGATAATCCCGTGGATGGTAGAGTTGGCGACATGCCAAACCAGCCTATTGATCAGGGTTTTTTTGATGAAACAGTCCCTTACCCACTCTGGAAAATGCCAATTAAGATTGATCCACGAACTTATGAAAACTTTCTTTTTAATCGCAAAAAAGACCCTCATCAAAAAGAAAATTTATGGGATACAGAAGTTAAAAAAAGAAATGAATTATTACGCTTATTAAGATCAGTTCTTGATGAAGAAGGTTACCCTGCAGAACAATTAGATAGGTTAAATCTTACTGATGAAGTTTTGAATAATTTAAATTAATTTATAGGAGGTATATTTGAATCTTTCAGGAAAAATAGCTTTAGTGACTGGCGCATCAAGAGGTATCGGTGAAGCTCTTGCTATTGGTTTAGCAGATCATGGCACAGATGTTATTATTTGTGACTTGGAAAGTGAAAGTAAAGGATTAGCTAATACACATAAACAAATAGAAAAAACTGGTAAAAAGTGCTGGTCTTATTTTCTTGATGTCACTAAAAAATCTCAAATTCAAAAAATGGTTAGCGATATTCTAAATGATATTGGGTCAATCGATATCCTTGTAAATAACGCAGGTATTCTAACTCCAACATCATTAGAAGATATAGATGAAGAAACTTGGGACAGCCACTTTGAAGTAAATACGAAAGGCGTGCTTTTAATGTGCCAATCTGTATTGCCTCATATGAGGGAGAAAAAGTTTGGTAGAATTATTAATATAGCCTCTATTGCAGGAAGACAGGGCTCACCCACACAAGGTCATTACGCATCAACAAAGTCAGCAGTAATTACACTAACTAGAGTGCTCGCTCAAGAGGTGGGCGAAGCAGGAATTACAGTCAATGCAATATGCCCAGGTATTATTTTGACAGAAATGGGAAAAAATAATTTAGGCAGTGAAAAAGAAATAGCGCATTGGTCAAATGTAGCAGCATTAAAAAGGTTGGGAGATCCAAAAGATATTATTGGTCCAACAGTATTTTTTGCTTCTAATTTATCTGACTTTGTTACTGGACAGTCTATAAATGTATGTGGAGGTATATACTTTCATTAAAATTTTTCCACCCATGGCCTTATTTCAATTTCCCATGACCAAGCACTTTTATTTTGCTTATAAAAATTTAGATATGTTTTTGCTATCTCATCAGGGTCCAATAATCCATCATTTTCATTATTGTTATTACCAAAATACTTAGACTTAGAAATTCCACCATCAATAACAAAATGTCCAATATGAATATTTTTCGGATGAAGCTCTCTCGCTAAAGATTGTGCTAGTCCCCGCAATGCAAATTTTCCCATCGCAAATACTGAAGAATTTGGAAAACCTTTAACGCCAGCCGTAGCGCCTGTAAAAAAGATACTCCCAC
>CAJWIX010000045.1 GCA_913042175.1 uncultured Flavobacteriales bacterium | reverse complement strand
TCATGTATGCCCCCAAGTGGATTTGTGGCATCTAATCTATCTGGAAGTTCTGCTGATATTTCCTGGATAGGAGCTAGCAATGCAAACTCCTATCACATAGAATATGGCCCAAGTGGATTTTCAGTAGGTTCTGGGACCCCAACAACTGTCACAACCATGAATTACACAATTTCTGGACTTACTCCAAGCACCTCATATGATGTTTATCTTCAATCTGATTGTGGAGCTGGTGACACCAGCTCTGTTGCCGGACCCTTCACTTTTGCTACAAGTATTCAAGGTGCAGGAAATATTACTTGTACATCTGGTTTTCCAGGAGCTGCATTTGTTGATGATTTAGAAGTTCAAGGTCTTTGGACTGGAGATTTTGGAACAGGTAATGGAGTTTGGAAAGTTAATTCTGGTGGAACCACCTCATCAGCAACAGGTCCTGCAGGTGCACATAGTGGAAACAGTTACTTTTATTTTGAAACTAGTACTGGTGGAGGAACAACAGGAACAATTATTTCACCAGCCATAGATTTAACATCTGCGTCAAATGATGCAGAACTTTCTTTTTGGGTACATGCCTATGGAGCAACAATGGGAACACTTGATGTTGGCATTGGCACAAGTGCTTCTGGTCCATTTACCAATGTGTTTACTCAATCCGGTCAACTACAGACAGCCAACGCAGATCCTTTCCAGAATGTTGGAGTCAACATTGCAAGTTACATAGGTCAACAAATTTATGTTAGCTTTTCATATACAAGAGGATCATCTTTTACAGGAGATATTGCCATTGACTTAGTGGAGGTTTTATCTTGTTTTAACTGCCCAGGCCCTTCAAACCTACAGGCTTTCAATTTAACCGGTTTTACAGGAGATGTTTCATGGACTCCAAGTGGTGCGGCTAGCAGTTGGAATATTTGGTATCACCCCCAAGGGTCTACGTTAGGATCTCCAACTGTAGTAACCAATGATACCGTATCATTAACTGGCCTTTCACCGGTAACTACTTATGAGTTTTATGTTCAGGCGAATTGCTCTGGTGGTGATTCTAGTATCGTTGTAGGGCCATTATATTTTACCACTCCTTGTGCAGCGCTAATACCCCCTCAGTTAGAAGATTTTTCTGCAGGATATCCGCCTAACACCTGTTGGGACGAAGCTAGCACTGGTGATCCTGGTACAGGGCCATCCACTTTTGGAACAGGAAGTTGGATTCAAGATGGTTTTGCTAATGTTGGCACAACTGGAGCGGTCAAAATTTATCTATACGGGACTTTTCAAAGTGATTGGATATTAAGTCCCCAATACGACTTAAGTTCTGGTGGTCCATATCAAGTAGAATTTGACTTTGGCATTTATAATGTTAATAGCTCAACCCCCGGGAATTTAGGTTCTGATGACAGAGTTGAGTTATTAATTTCTGACAATGGAGGATTTACTTGGCAACCATTAAATAGTTGGAGTGGTGGGTACGTCACAAGCCCCAATGGAAACCATGAAATTGTTAATCTTAGTTCTTACTCTGGCATTGTTGAATTTGCCTTTTGGGGTACTGATGGTATTGTAGATGACCCTGAAGCTAATGATGTTATGGTTGATAATTTCCAAGTTAGAGCTATCCCATCTTGTCCGCAACCACTTTCACTACAAGTTTCAAATGTATCTACTGACTCTGCAACTGTAACATGGAGTCCAGGCGGAACAGAAACATTGTGGAATGTACAATGGGGGCTTTCAGGTTTTAATCCTGGGTCTGGGTCTGGTGACACGACTAGTGTTACTAACTTTATCATGACTCCATTGGGACCATCTACAGCTTACGATGTATATGTACAAGGTATTTGCGCAAGTGGAGACACCAGTTCTTGGACAGGCCCATATACTTTTAGCACTCCAATTTTAGGACCTCAAGGTATTACATGTACTTCTGGTAACCCAGGAGTAGTATTAACTGATGATCTTGAATCTCAAGGAGCTTGGACAGGAGATTTTGGAACTGGAAGTGGAGTTTGGCGAGTTAATTCAGGTGGAACAACCTCCATAGGAACGGGTCCATCAGGTGCACATAGTGGAAATAATTATTTTTACTTTGAAACTAGCGGTGGTGCAACATCAGGCACAATCGTCTCACCGATGGTTGATCTTGCTTTTGGTTCTGATGACGCTGAATTATCGTTTTGGATACATGCCTATGGAGCAACAATGGGTACCTTAGAAGTGGGTGTTGGAACAAGTCCTACAGGTCCTTTTAATACTATTTTTACTAATACTGGTGAATTACAATCTAGTAATTCAGACCCTTTTCAAAATGTTGGAATTAACTTAGGAACTTATATTGGACAACAAATATATCTTTCATTTGGATATACAAAGGGATCTTCATTTACTGGAGATATTGCTATTGATTTGGTTGAAGTTACTTCATGCCTATCATGTGCAGCTCCATCAAATATCACTTTAAATAATTTATCTGCAGACACAGCTAATATAAGTTGGACGTCAAATAGTTCTGATTCTCTCTGGTTAGTATACTTAGCTCCAAATAATACACCTGTAGGAAATGTAACTCCATTTGTAGCGAATAATGACACTATTGATTTAATCGTTAATTCAAGTACTACCTATGATGTCTATATACAGAGTATTTGTAATTCTGGTGACAGTAGTATTCTAGCTGGACCCTTAAATTTTGTCACCCCTTGCACCTACTCCATTGCTCCCTATTTTACCAGCTTTGATTTTGGCTTCCCATTATGTTGGACACAAGGAAGTGGCGATATTTTTGATTGGACACTTGATGCCAATGGAACATCATCGACTAATACAGGTCCGTCTGATGACGTAACTGGTGGAGGAAATTACATGTACATAGAAACTTCATCACCAAGAACGCAGGGCGATTTTGCTATTTTACACTCCCCAAGTATAGATTTGAGCCCATTAACGGTTCCTGAACTACGTTTTTACACCCACATGTATGGTCAAACTATTGACTCCTTAGTTGTTGATATTTCAGATGATGGAGGAATCACCTATAATAATGTATTCAATAAGTTTGGTGACCAAGGTAATCAATGGAATGAAGAGCTTATTGTACTTAATAATTATACAGGTATTGTAACCTTTAAAATAACTGCTTATGTTGGAAGTTCTTTTACGGGAGATATTGCCATTGATAACTTTGAAGTTAGAGAGGCCCCAACATGCCCTCAACCTATATCGCTTAACGCCATTAACATCTTTGCTGACTCTGTTGATTTAACTTGGACAGCTGGTCTAAATGAAACACAATGGAATGTATATTTAGTTCCAGATACTGGTTCCTTATCCACAACTAATCCAACATTAGTTTATAATGATACAGCAACTTTCCCCATCAATCCTAATTCCACTTACAGCTTTTATGTTCAGGGAATATGTGGACCCGCTGACACGAGTTTGATTTCTGGTCCATACTCTTTCAGTACCCCATGTGTACCTATAACATCATTACCCTACTTAGAGGACATGTCTACATGGCCACCAAATTGTTGGGATTTATCTGGTGGATCACAATCTTGTTCACATTACAACAATAGCGCTGCAGAGGCTAGTTTTTGGAACTGGACCAATGGAAATAATGCCTTAATGACTTCTCCAATGTTTGATGTTTCCTCCTTGATAAGTCCAGAGCTTAAATTTGATTGGTCTCACACCTATAACACTTCCTATCCAAACGATGCATTAGAAGTTCTTGTTTCTGACGATGGTGGAACTTCATGGAATCAAATATGGTACAAAGCAGGTGCTGATTTAGAATCTAATGATGGAGCCAGTACGGGTGCCCCAGGATCATTTGTATCTTCAGGAAGGATTAACTTATCTACTTATGGAAACAATATAATGGTTAGATTTAATTTCATTTCAGGTTTTGGCCCTGACTGTTTCTTAGACAATGTTGAAATTCTGGAGGCGCCTGCTAATGACATAGGTATTTCTCTAGCAGAAATGCCCTCTGCAAGCACTGGATGTACTATGGACAGCTCATTGGCATTAATTACCATTAATAACTACGGTACTTCTAACCAAGTTAATTTTGATGTAATGTATGATTTAAACGGAACTGTTGTAACTGAGACTGTAGCTGACACGCTTCATGGTGGTAGTTCCATGATTTACACTTTTACAGACCACATAGATTTCACTTCTGACGGAAGTTATACATTAATGTTTTCTACTAACCTAAGTGGTGACACTGATACAAGTAATGATATGTTTGGTACTATGCATTATGAAAATAAATATACCCCCTCATCACCAACAACAAGTGATGACACCGTTTGTGTCTCTGGTAGTGCCACACTTATAGGTTCAGCATCAGGCGGTTCAACACTGGACTGGTTTGATGACGCTGCAGGTAATAATTTAATTTATTCTGGTGACACATTAACAACACCTGTTATCACCTCTACCACCAGCTACTGGGCTGCTTATCAAGAAATGGCACCAGGTTATGTAGGTCCTACTGATTATTATTTTGGTGGAGGTGCATCAGTCTCAACATACAATAAAGGTCTTGTTTTTGATGTCTTTTCTACAATCACCATTGATTCTGTAACCATATATCCATCTGATACTGGTAATGTTGATGTGCAAATTATAGATGTATTAGGGACTTCATATTACAACAATTCTATCAGTGTGCCGGGTCCAATACCTGCCAATGGTGCTGTAACTATTCCAATAGGAGCAAGTTTGCAACCTGCTTTTGGTTACTCAATTTTGGCTAGCTCAAGTACTGTGAATAGTGGATTATATAGAAATGATAATGGTGCGGTTTACCCTTATGATTACGGAAGCGCCATGTCTATTACTGGAGCTTCAGATAATTTATCAGGCTATTATTATTTCTTTTATAATTGGGCCATTTCATCTATAAGCTGTTACAGCGATTTAGTAGAAACCATTGCATATGTAGATCCGTGTACATCTATAGACGATATTACCAACATAGAAATTGAAATATACCCTAATCCAAATAATGGAGAGTTCATTGTTAGAACCACTCCTTTTACCGGAGAGACTTTAATTGAAATTAGTGATGTTAATGGTAAAATTATCCTAAAAGAGTTAGTTAAAGATGAGCTTAAACCAATTCATCTTTCAAATGTTGATGATGGTGTTTATTTCATTACCCTAACAAATCGTGATACTAAACTGGTTAAACGATTTATTATTCAATAGTTTAAAAACGGATTATTTACCATCTCGTGGCCTATGAAGGTTTCAGGACCATGACCACAATACACTTTGGTTTCTTTGGGTAAAGTGAATAATTCTTTCCTAATTGAATCTAAAAGTAAATTGTGATTACCACCGGGTAAATCAGTTCTACCTATGCTTTCATAGAAAAGACAATCTCCATTAATTACTGAGTTTGTAGCATTATTTATAAGCACAATGTGTCCGGGAGCATGGCCAGGAACATGTCTTACTTTAAAGTTGACTTGACCAAAAACTAATTCTTTGTTTAAATCAATAGATTGTAAATTTTCTGTTGGTTTTTTTCTAATAGGAATACCATACATCTCACATACTCGTTCAAAATTTTTATATGTTTCAAAATCTTTTTCAAACAAATACGGACTTAACTGATATTTCTCAGCAAGGTGTGCTGTTCCAAACATGTGATCAAGATGACTATGAGTGTGAATAATGGCTTTTAGTTCCAATTCATTGTTACTTAAGAAGTCATCTATTATTTTTTCTTCCGCTGAATAATACATCCCAGGGTCAATTATAACAGCCGTATTATTTTCATCGAATACTACATATGTATTCTCTGAAAATGGATTAAATACAAATTTTTTGATGGTAACCATAAAAAAGTAATAAGGGAACAAAAATAGCCTATGGTACGAAATTAGCTATCTTTGATAAAGATTGTTTTGAAAAAAATTTTAATCATATCATGTTTAATCATTAGCCATTGTATTGAGGCACAGTATTACAATGGATCTAATCTTGTTTTTGGTCAAAACAGAGTCCAGTACAATACTTTTTTTTGGCAATCTTATGACTATGAACGATTTAAAATTCACTTTACAAAAGGTGGTGAAGAACTTTCCATCTACACCGCCAAAACTGCTCAAAAGTACCTTAATGAACTTGAGAAATTTCTAGATTATAAAATGGATAAAAAACTCCATTTTTTAATTTATAATACTCAGAGTAAATACAGGCAAAGTAACATTGGATTAACCAATAATATAACAAGTAATATTGGTGGTAGCACAAAAATATTTGATGAAAAAATATTTATTTATTTCAACGGCAATCATGATGATTTAAATTACCAAATTAAAAGTGGCATAACCGAAATATTATTAGACCATATATTTTATGGAAGTGTTCATCACTCAGGAACTGATGGTTGGAATCGCAACAGGTTTAATCCAGGGTTGTCTGAATCTATCATGAACCTACCTGAATGGTTTAAAAATGGATTAATAAATTATCTTTCCAAAGAATGGACAACAGACTTGGACAACAATCTGAAGGATTTAATTCTATCCAAAAAAGTAAAGAAATTTAATGCCCTTACAAAAGAAGAGAGCATCCTTTATGGTCATGGCTTATGGATGTATATCGATGAAGTTTTTGGAAAAAACATGATACCAAATTTGATTTACATGTTTAGGGTTAGTAAAAGCATTGAAAGTGGATGCATCTACATTTTAGGGCTGAATTTAAACACCATACAAGAGGATTATATGCATTACTATGAACATCAATATTTTAATGATGAATCCAACACCTTAATACCAGAACTAACTCCATTAAAAATTAAAAGCAAAAAAAACAGATTGTATCGTGAGGTAAAAATTAGTCCTGATGGAAACCAAATAGCATTTGTAGAACATTATCTAGGTCAATATAAAGTCAAATTATATAATCTTGAAAAAAATCAAATTAAAACGCTACTTAAGGGAGACCATAAACTAAATAGAATTCCAGATTATTCACACCCATGTTTAGCATGGCACCCAAAAGGCGAAGTCATTGCCATTTTTGAAGAAAAGAAAGGAGAAGTATTGTTAAACCTATACAATACAAAAACAAACCAAAAAAACCCAAAGCCACTTTTTGAAATTCAAAAAGTATTGAGTTGTTCATATAACAATAGAGGCGATAAATTAGTTATGTCAGCTTGTAATAATGGGCAAACTGATCTTTTTGAATACGCTGTTTTAGGAAATAGCCAAACTCAACTAACTAATGATTCATATGATGATTTATTTCCAAAATATTTAACACAAAATACAATCTTGTTTTCATCAAATAGAACAAATCAAAAATTAAGCTTTCCTTTTACCAGTAAATATGATTTACACAAGATTAGTTTAAATAATGGTAAAATAACTCAAGTTACTAATACACCAAAAATAAATGAGTTAAAACCTCAGCCAATAAATCCTTTATCCTATCATTTCTTAAGTAACAAAAATGGAATAACCAATCATTACAAGACTGCTACTGACAGTACCATTAGTCATATAGACACCATAATTCATTATAGGAAATATCAAACTTCATATCAATTAACTAATTACAGCAGAAATATTGTTGATTTGGACATTAACAAAAGTAACTATGTCTTTTTGTACAGAATGAATGGAAAATTCCATTTTTTTAAAGGTGATTTAAATAATCAAACCATCTATGAAAATGAAAATAATAAAACTCATTTTGCTCAATTTAATGAACTTGAAATGAGCCTTCAAAACAAAAATATATCGAATCCTTTTTCTAATGAAATTGATATATACAACTATACTTTTGAAAGTGAAAAAATCAACATGCAATTAAAAAAGAAATCAAAGAGTAATGACACCAATAATTTCGAATTTAGACTACCTATTAAAAAGGTATATGATGTCAATTTCAGTGTAGGTGAATTTGCCATGCAGCTTAATCCAACTTTCAATAATCTAACCTATCAAAGATTTAGCAATAGTGGGTTCAACAATTCAAACACAGATGCATTTACTCTCATTCAGTTAAAAGACTTATATGAAGACTACAGAATCACAGCAGGGGTTAAAGGCCCAGTCCAAATTAACAATATGGGCTTCATTTTAATTTATGAAAATTTAAAGCATAGATTAGATAAAAAACTGCAGCTTTCAAGGCAATCATTTAATGAAGTTAACGATAATCAAATTTTCTTTAACATGAATAAAACTATTATTAATGATGTTAAATATCAATATGCCTATCCATTTAACGAATTAACTAGCTTAAGATTTACAACCAACCTAAGATATGATCAAGTGATCACTCTTTCTAGCTCTGACCAATCTCTGGGAATGCCTAATGAAAATCATTATTTAGGCGGAGGGCTATTAGAATTTGTGCATGATGGAACACGCCCCATATCTTTGAATATAAATAATGGCTTTAGATTTAAAACATGGATTGAAGGGTATAGAGAATTTGATCGCAGCCAATCTGATTTTTTTGTTTGGGGATTTGACTTGAGAAACTATCAAAAAATTCATAGAAATATCGTTTTTGCTTCAAGAGTTGCTGGCAGTACATCTTTTGGAAATCAACGATTAGTTTACTTCATGGGTGGAGTTGATAATTGGCTTCTTCCTAGAGATCAAAGTGTTATTTTTTCGGATCAATATAGAAGCCCATTAGCTACAGATCCTAATCAAAATTATCAATTTCAAACCATAGCTACACCCATGAGAGGATTTGGACAAAATGCAAGAAATGGGAATTCATTTTTGGCAATGAATCATGAACTAAGAATTCCATTGTTTAGCTATTTGTCTAAAAAACCTTTGAAATCAGACTTTCTTGAGCATTTTATGCTAGTTGGTTTTGGAGACGTTGGTTGTGCTTGGACTGGAATCAATCCATACTCTGACGAAAATGCATTTAACAATACTATAATTAGTAATTCTAATTACACCATAACTATTCAAAACCAAAAAGAACCATTTATTTATAGCTATGGATGGGGGATTAGATCGAAGCTCTTTGGATATTATATTAGAATAGACTGGGGTTATGGGACAGATGATTACGTTTCTCTAAAGCCCATTAGACAAGTATCCTTATCTTTAGACTTTTAAAGTTATGGAAATTTCAACTTTTATTACTTTACTTTTTATTGGCCTGCTAGCTGGAATTGCCAGTGGTTATGTAGGCATTGGGGGAGGAATCATTATCATCCCTGCATTAATTTATTTTTTAGGACTTGGCCAACACCAAGCACAAGGAGTTTCTCTGGCATTGATGTTACCTCCAATAGGAGTATTAGCTTTTTATAAATACTACCAAAGTGGTGCCTTTAATTTGGAACTAGAAGGGGAAATTTTACAAAACAAACTACTCTACTATGCTTTAATAATGGCCATCTTCTTTGTTGTAGGAGGATGGATTGGGGCAAAACTATCTTTAAAAACTCCTGTTCATATCGTAAAATTAGTTTTTGGATCTTTTATGTTGTATGCTGCTATAAAAATGATTCTAAATGGAATAAATCATTACTTAAAATGATCAATGAAGTAAAAAAATTAGCTGCTAAATATTTTGATGTAGTACTAGAACTAAGAAGAAATCTACATCAAAATCCAGAATTATCTTTTCAAGAATTTAACACCTCATTATTGGTGCAAGATTTTTTAAAAAACCACAATATCTCATTCAAGTCTGGTTTTGTTAAAACAGGAATAGTTGCTGAAATCGAAGGAGAAAAAAAATCTAATAAGGAACTTGTTTTAAGAGCAGACATGGATGCTCTTCCCATAAAAGAAGAAAATGAAGTTCCATATAAATCAAAAAATGAAGGGGTTATGCATGCCTGTGGTCACGATGTACACACCTCCTCTATGCTAGGAACTATTTTAATATTGAACAACTTAAAACATTTATTTGGTGGGAAAATTAAATTTATTTTTCAGCCTGGTGAAGAAAAACTTCCTGGTGGTGCTAGTCTTATGATAAAAGAGGGAGTTCTTGAACCAGCTCCTAACTGTTGTTTTGCACAACATGTTTTTCCAGAGCTTGAAGCAGGAAAAGTAGGTTTTAAAGAAGGAACTTATATGGCATCTGCCGATGAAATTTACATTACCATTAAAGGAAAAGGTGGGCATGCTGCGCTACCACACAAGCTAAAAGACCCCGTATTAATGTCAGCTCAAATCATAACGAATTTACAGCAAGTTATAAGCAGAAATAACAACCCTGAAAATCCATCAGTATTATCTTTTGGATTTGTCGAAGCCAAAGGCGCTACAAATGTGGTTCCAGACACTGTCCAATTAAAAGGAACATTTAGGACATTTGATGAAAAATGGCGATTTGAAGCACACGAATTAATCAAAAATATTGTATCCTCTATTTGTACTTCAAGTGGAGGAGAATGTGAAATTGACATTAAGGTTGGTTATCCATTTTTAATAAATAACCCAACACTTACACAAAAGACTAAGCAATCTGCAACCGAATATCTTGGTAAAGAAAATGTAGTTGACCTCAGCTTAAGAATGACTTCTGAAGATTTTTCTTTTTTTAGTCAAGCTGCACCTTCATGTTTTTACAGATTAGGTACAGGAGATGGTAAAACAGAAAGAAAACTTCACACTTCAACCTTTGACATAAATGAAGATGCACTTAGAACCTCTTTTGGCCTCATGGCATATATTGCACTTAAAGAAATAAATTCATAAACGGTATTTTTTTTTTGAGCTGATTTAATTAAATTAGTAAGGACAACTATTCAAATACATGGTTTCAACAGATATAGATTTAAAATCTGCTTTAAATAAATTTTTTGGATTTGACTCTTTTAAAGGCGAGCAAGAAGCTGTAATTCAAAACCTATTAGCTAAGAATAACACATTTGTCATCATGCCTACTGGTGGTGGTAAATCCCTTTGTTATCAGCTTCCTGCATTGATTAGTGAAGGAACAGCTATTGTGGTATCTCCACTTATTGCCTTAATGAAAAATCAAGTTGATGCCATAAGACAGGTGAGTGACGTTGATGGAGTGGCTCATTTTTTGAATTCCTCCTTAAATAAGGGAGAAGTTAATAAAGTTAAATCTGATGTAACCAACGGAATTACAAAACTGCTTTATGTTGCTCCTGAGTCATTAACCAAAAAAGAAAATATTGACTTCCTTACCAACATTACAATTTCATTTTTTGCTATAGACGAAGCACATTGTATTTCTGAGTGGGGACATGATTTTAGACCAGAATATAGACGGTTAAAACCTATGATAAAAGCCATTGATGATGTTCCAATTATAGCTTTAACTGCTACCGCAACACCAAAGGTTCAGTCAGATATACAGAAAAATTTAGGAATGACTGACGCAATTGTGTTTAAGGCTTCTTTTAATAGAACTAATCTTTTTTATGAAGTAAGACCAAAGAAGAATGTCCAAAAAGAAATAATACGTTTCATCAAAAACAGAATTGGGAAATCTGGAATAATTTATTGCTTGAGCAGAAAAAAAGTAGAAGAAATTGCTCAATTGCTTCAGGTAAATGGGATTTCTTCACTCCCCTATCATGCTGGTTTAGATGCCAATACAAGAGCAAAACATCAAGATATGTTTCTCATGGAAGAAGCTGATGTCATTGTGGCAACTATAGCTTTTGGAATGGGAATAGATAAACCAGACGTTAGATTTGTGATTCATCATGATATCCCAAAGTCATTAGAAAGCTATTATCAAGAGACTGGTAGAGCTGGAAGAGATGGTGGTGAAGGTCACTGCCTAGCCTTTTACAGCTATAAAGACATTGAAAAGTTAGAAAATTTTCTTCATGGAAAACCAATTGCCGAACAAGAAGTTGGTCAACAATTACTTCAAGAGGTGGTTGCCTATTGCGAAACCAGTATCAATAGAAGAAAATTCTTACTTCATTATTTTGGTGAAGAATTTGACGAAATAAATGGTCCTGGTGCTAAAATGTGTGATAATTCTACCAATCCAAAAGAACTTACAGAAGGGAAAGACAATGTTGCATTAGCTCTTGCTTGCGTTAAATCAGTTAAAGCAAAACATAAAGCAAAATATTTTGTTGATTTATTGACTGGAAATAAAACTGCTGAAATCAAAACGTATCAGGGAATAAATTCCCCATACTTTGGTAAAGGAGATGAATATGACAATCACTTTTGGCATGCGGTTTATCGTCAAATTGTTGTGGCTGGATTAATCAAAAAAGAAGTTGAGTCTTATGGGACATTATTAGTCACCAATGAAGGGCAAAAATTCATTGACACTCCTAGCAGTTTTATGCTTATTAAAGAACACGATTTTAGTGATACTGATGATGACGACATTATTTTAAATCAAAAAGGTGGTGGTGCATTAGATGAAAAATTATTTAATATGCTCAAAGATTTAAGAAAGAGCATTGCATCCAAGAAAAAGATTCCTCCATTTGTTATTTTTCAAGACCCTTCTTTAGAAGAAATGACTGTACATTACCCCATTTCCATTGAAGAATTACACAAAATCAGTGGTGTTGGTAGTGGGAAAGCTATGAGATATGGGAAACCATTCATTGAGCTAATTGATAATTATGTTAAAGAAAATAATATTGATAGAGTGCAAGACTTTGTCATGAAAAGTATTGTCAATAAAAGTGGTCAAAAAGTAAACATAATCACTAACATAGATCGAAAATTACCCCTTGAAGACATTGCTAAAAGTCAGGGGAAAAATCTTGGAGATTTAATTGTTGAAATCGAAAATATAGTAGCATCAGGAACTAAAATAAATATTGACTATCACTTAAATAATATTCTTGATGAAGATACCCAACAAGAAATTTATGACTACTTCTTGGAAGATGCAGAAACTGATGATATTTCGACAGCATATGATGAATTTGATGGAGATTATAGTGAAGAAGAACTACGACTCATGAAAATTAAATTCATGAGTGAAATGGCTAATTAAATAACCTTATACCATATCTTTTTTCAAAGCCTGGCACACCAGATAGTCCCCCGGAGTGTAAAGCTATAACTGTTTTATTTTTATTTGGCTTTTTAGTTAATTGATCAATTAAAGCATAAAATAATTTTCCTGAATATATTGGATCTGTTTTTATACCGGTTAACTTGAAAAATTCCCTTATAAAATCAACAAGTTCTTGATTGTATTTAGCATACCCACCAAAATGATAATCATGTAAAAATTGAATATTATTTTTCAATTCTAGATCAAATAAATCATGGTAGTTCTTTTTAATTTGCATATCAATTCCAAGAGCCCCTTTCAATACTACAATCCCTTTTACTATTTGCTGTTCACTACAAGCAACTGACAACCCTGCTAATGTAGCTCCAGTACCTACTTCACAATATATTTCATCAAATTTCACCCCTAATTCATGGATAATTTCTTGACATCCCATTATACCCCATTTATTTGCTCCGCCTTCAGGAATAAAGAAGTAATTTGTCCAATTTTTAGCTACTAAGTTCCTTACATAAAAAGGATCTGAAAAATCTTTTCTATCCAAAAAAATGAGTTTGGATTTATGCTCAACACACTGTTCTAAAATGTCACTAAATTGTTTTGGTCTTTGTCCTCTTATCAATAGTACAAGAGGAATGTTTTGTTGTTTACATAGGAAGGACAGGGCTAAAACGTGGGATGAATATGCACCACCAAGAGAAATTATTCCCTTTTTATAACTCTTAGAAAAGTAATCTATGTTTTGCTTCAACTTTCTCCACTTGTTCCCTGAGACTACTGTATGTATTAAGTCATCTCTTTTTACATAAACTTGTTGATCTACTCCAAAAACAGAAAGGTCTAATTTTTGAAGGGGTGACGGAAGACTAAACATGGGGTTTAAAAACCTTATCTACTCTAAGTAAAGTGCGAAAAGCAACACATTTATTGCCAAACTTTTCCAAGTGTTCCTTTTGTAAATTTGGAGCATGTTTAGATTGATACAAATTGTAATTCTCCCAATTTTTAAGTAAATATTGAATACTGTAAGAACGTCCACCAGCTTCTTCAGCTAAAATTTTAGATAATTTACACTCTATAAAAAGACCAGTATCTAAAACATCAGGTATATGCTTTTTAGTCATCCAATCTAACCAAGAACTCAATACATCATCATCCACATTAACCGTTACATTATATATAATCATCTAGGAGTCTTTTATGATGTTTTGGTTGGTTTTACCAGATAATTTTCGAAACCTTTTTCTAGAATCAACCACATACAAACTAGAAGGATGTTCAAATAATATTTTTTTATAATAACTTTTTGCCAGCTCTATTTCTTTTAACTGATTTTCATAAAGGGTAGCAATATTGAATAATGCTTTATCCAAAATAATTGAATTTGGAAATTCATTTTCAATCTTCTTTAAACTTTCTATGGCGCTATTGATATTTTTTTGGGTTTTATATATTTCTGCTTTTCTTAATAAAATTTCATCATTTAGAGAATGTTGACTAAACATATTAAAGACAGAATCATAAACAGCTAATGCTTCATCTAGTTTTTGTTGAGCAAATAACATATCAGCTTTAGCAAATAACTTCATAGCAACATCCGAAGTATCCATGTTATAGTTATCTGTAATCAACACTGAAAGAGCTAATGCATCGTTAGCTATTAATTTTGATGTAGATGCTTTTAAAACATCTAATTGAGCTTGACACCAGTCAAATTCACCAGCATAGTAATAAACCTTAGCATTATTAAATTTAGCTTGATGACCTAACGGGTCTTCTTTAAATTGTTTTTCCACTTTTAAATACATCAATGAGGCTTCCCAAATATTATTTTCCAAAACAAGTAAATCTGCCATAAGCATATTAATTTTCCCCTTATTTGACTCACTAATTCCTCTTAAAATTAAAGCTTTACTTAGATAATTTTTAGCCTCTGATGTGTTATTAAAGTAATATGCTTCTAATTCGGCTAAATCAACCAATAAATCATATTTTCGGTTTATAATATTCTGATGAACACCGGTGTTTTGATCTACTTTGTATAGTGTCTTTAGATAATTTGACTTTAACTCCATCAGTTCTGTAGTGCTAAAATCTTGATTGTATATTAACTTTTGCTTTAATGCTTTTAGTTTTAAAGTTTCTGCTAGATAAATCTTTTCAGGTGAGTTTGTGTTTTCTATTACATAATCAAAACTCATAATAGCAGCTTCAAAATGACTATTATTTAGCGCTGATTTTCCAAGATTTAAAACTTCAAAACCATCTTTATTTGTTTTTTTATCAAGAGCCACCACTTGTTGAAAAGCAGCTTCAAAATTATTATTCAACATATAGTACCAAATTAAGAGCTCTAGGAAAACCAATTTTTTTGGTTGAGATTGAATTTTTTTAATCAATGATTTTCTCAGCAATTCTTTCTCCTTAACTTGGGTTTCAAAATCAATATTAGAAGATAAACCACTTTGCACCATGGATAAGAAATTATCATTAGTAGACAAAATTTCTATATATAGGTTAATCATCTCCTGATATTTACCTTGCTTACTAAGCACATAGGCCATTTTTGTATGAAAAGCCTGAGGATTACCATTATTAACACTATTAGCCTTTTTATATAGTGCTAATGCTCTTTCTAAGTCTCCTTTTTTCTCAAAAGCAATTCCAGTTTCTGAAACATCACTAAAAGAAGTTTGATTAGTCAAAAGCGAAATAGGTTTATCATAAAATGCGATTGCTTTTTTATTGTTCCCCAATAATTCGTAAATCTCACCCAAGTCTACAAATACAGCAAGATTTTCAGGGTAATTTTTACTCATGGATTTACATAATTTCTCAGCTACCTTATATCTATTAAGCTCAAGTAATGCAGCTTTATAATAATTATAAATAGTGGGTAAAATTTCTTTATTATTTTCTAATTTCTCAAAGTACATAATTGCCTTTTCAAAATCTCCTTCAATAAAATAATTGTTAGCTAATTTGAGATCTATTTGATGATCCTGTGAAATAGCATTCAAACTCATCATTATAGAGAAAATGGATAATATTATGTTATTAAACACCTTCACAAGCCCTTTTTATTATTGTTTTAAAGTAACTATCTAAAGAATCGTTTGCTTTTTTTACATACATGTAATCACTGTAATGTGTTAATATTTCCAGTGTAACAGCATCTATATTTTGTTTTTCCATGGTTGCGTAAATTGGAATAGAGTCTGTGGGAATTAAACCCAATGAAATATCATGACTTAATAATTCTATTTGATTAATTTGATTATTAATCTTTTTATGTAATGCGTCATGTTTTGTTTTAAAATCAATTGGCTTAATCTTTTTAATTCCTTTGTAATAATTAAGCGCATTACCTAATTCTAAACTAAAAGAATCAACACAACGGTTTAAGTTTCCCACATTATATTGAAAGGCTTTAAATGCAGCATCTATAGTTTCAACCTCAACCATATTTAACTTATTCTTTTGAATAGATAGCTGCTCTACTAAATTATCTACAGACTCTGCATTATTATGGCTATTACAAGAGAAGAAAAAAGTAAGACTAATAATGAAAATTACTAATTTATATATCATTTAATAAGATTAAAACCTGTGTAAGGGACCAAAACTTCGGGAATAACAATACCTTCAGGTGTTTGGTAAAATTCCAATAATGATGCCAAAATTCTAGGTAGAGCCAAAGCACTTCCATTTAAAGTATGTGCTAATTTTGGTTTACCATCTTCATTTGATTTGTACCTCAGTTTTAATCTGTTGGCTTGAAATGTTTCAAAATTTGAAACTGAACTGACTTCTAACCAGCTATCTTGACCTAATGATAAAACTTCAAAATCATATGTTAATGCTGAAGTAAATCCCAAATCACCACCACATAATCTTAAAATTCTATATGGTAACCCTAACTGCTTAATTAATTCTTCGACATGTTTTTGCATTTCGGTTAATGCTTGATAGCTTTCTTCTTGAGAAGTTATTTGTACAATTTCAACTTTATCAAATTGATGCAATCTATTTAAACCTCTTACATCCTTACCATATGACCCCGCTTCTCTTCTAAAACATGGGGTATAACCTACATGCTTTATCGGTAAATCATCGTGAGATAATAAATCATTTCTATAGACATTAGTAATAGGTACTTCAGCTGTGGGTATTAAGTACAAATCATCTTCAGTTATATGGTACATCTGCCCTTCTTTATCAGGTAATTGACCTGTGCCAAATCCAGAATTTTCATTAACCACATGTGGAACTAAAAGCTCTTCAAAGCCAGCTTTATTAGCCTGATTTAAAAAAAACTGAATTAAAGCACGCTGTAATATTGCTCCTTTTCCCTTATAAACAGGAAATCCAGCTCCAGTTATTTTAACCCCTAATTCAAAATCTATAAGGTTATATTTTTTGGCTAATTCCCAATGGGGTAGTAAGTTAACCTCAGGTTTAGTAAATTCAGATTCATAAATAACTTCATTATCCGTTTCACTAACCCCCTGAGGTACAAGGTCATTAGGAATATTAGGGATTTGATAAAGCACCTCATTTAACTGAATTTCTAATTGACCGAAATCATCTTTTAACTTCTTTATTTGTTCTTTTAAAACTCCCGTTTCAGACTTAATTTCATTGGCCAATTTATGATTACCCTCTTTGAATAACTTTCCTATTTCAGCAGATAATTTATTTAATGATGATTTGTTATCATCTAACTTTTGCTGTGTATTTCTTTTTAATTCATCAATTCTAAAAGCTTCAT
This sequence comes from uncultured Flavobacteriales bacterium, assembly GCA_913042175.1. GTDB lineage: Bacteria > Bacteroidota > Bacteroidia > Flavobacteriales_D > Parvicellaceae. Next base: position 949 of record CAJWIX010000045.1, on the reverse strand, counting down.
TTAATTCCTTTGAAAAATCAGCTTTTCGTACCTTAAGTAGTTTTTCTGCTAATTGCTTTTTGTTTAATCTAATTTGTTGAATTTCCAGCATAAAAAATAGTTATTAGACTTTTATTTTTTTAAATATAGATACAAAAAAAGCGCCATTAAAGCGCTTTTTAAAATTAAATATTATAATTCTTACTCAGCTAATGGAGTAACAGATACATAAGACCTGTTGTTTGCTTTTTTTCTAAACTCTACAACACCACTTTTTAATGCAAATAAAGTGTGGTCTTTTCCTATGCCAACATTATCACCAGGATAATGCTTAGTACCTCTTTGACGTACGATGATATTACCAGCAACTGCTAATTGACCACCAAATATTTTTACGCCTAATCGTTTCGATTCTGATTCTCTTCCGTTTTTTGAACTTCCGACTCCTTTTTTGTGTGCCATTTTAAATTATTTTAGGTAATTAACTTTCTTTCTTTGTGGCAGGCTTCTTTGGAGCAGCTTTCTTAGCTGTAGTCTCCTTTTTTGCCGCAGGTTTCTTTGGAGCAGCTTTCTTAGCTGTAGTCTCCTTTTTTGCTGCAGGCTTTGCAGCAGCCTTTTTCTCTACAGTTTCTTTTTTAGGAGCTGCCGCTTTTTTAGGGGCTGCTTTTTTACCTATTTCTTGAATAGTTATCTCTGTTAATCTTTGTCTATGACCATTTTTAACTTTGTAACCCTTTCTTCTTTTTTTCTTGAAAACAATAACTTTGTCTCCTTTAAGGTGTTGTTCGATCTTTGCTGTGACCTGTACACCATTTACAGCTGGGGCGCCAACAGAAACTTTACCATTATCATCTAAAAGCAATACTTGATCAAAAGTAACTTTTGACCCAGGCTTACCCTCAAGTTGATGGACGTAGTATCGTTGATCTTTCTCTACTTTAAATTGTTGCCCTGCTATTTCAACTATTGC
>CAJWIX010000044.1 GCA_913042175.1 uncultured Flavobacteriales bacterium | reverse complement strand
CATTTTTTTTTGTTTCCGAGCGTTCACTTAATCCACTCATTGCTCTTTGAAAGCAGTGACTGTGTAAATTCATTGGCGAAGGTATTAAAGTATCAAAAGAATTATATGAAGGGCGAACATTTTTTTTAATTTCTTTTATCTTACCCTTTGCATCTATTTCAATAAGTGTGTTATCCGACCACCCATCTGGTAAAAGAACTCTTTTACCCCATATTTTTTTCATTAATCTTACTCTTAAAGTCAATATTTTTTAAAGTCATATATTCAATTCCTTTTTTCAATACTGAAAATTTTTTGTTGGCTTTCACAAATTTCTTTATGCAATTTAAGACTCTCATTGCTGAATATTTCTTTTGGAGCACTATAATGTATGAAATTACCTCTATTATCTATACCACGAACAGGCATCGCATAAGATTTACTTGTATTTTGAACAACATCAGGATTTATATATCGTATAGCAACGCCTATTCTCCTATCATTTGAAATATTTGGGCCTGATCCGTGTATCATAAGACCATGGTGAATAGACATCTGTCCTGGTTGTAATTCTGCTAATATTCTTTGATCATTGGCTATTGCGACCTGCACCTCCTGCCCTCTTGATAACAAGCTTTTACTTGAATATGTATTATTATGTGGAAGAATTTTGTTTTTGTGAGAACCTTTAACGAACTCCATACAACCAGATTCTTTATTAGATGGACTGAGTGCCAACCATGCCGTGACTTGAGCAGACGTTTCACCCATTCCCCAATATGTAAGATCTTGATGCATCTCAACTATATTATCTGATTTTTTCTCTTTAATAAAAAATTCAGCAGCCCAAACCAATATGTTTGTACCAATAATTGATTCAACTATATCCAATATCCTATCATCTTTAGCAATATTAGCTACAAGAGGAATAACAGCGTTTGCAGGACCCCTCTTGTAAGCATCAATAGGCTTGGGAAGTTCAATTTTAGAATATTTCTCTTCTATTAATTCTAATTCCTTTCTTAATGTACAGGCCTCTTCAATTTCCAAAATTTTTATTGGATATAAAAAACCATCACTTTTGTATTGATCAATCATTTGAGTAGTTAATTTTCCATCGGATAATTGTTTAGTTTCAAATTTCATTTTTTTGACCTAATTTGATTAATTAACTCATAATTTTTCGAAACACTAAATGGTAAAGAACAAATTATACCTTCTTTAAAATCATTTTTGAGTACTTCAACTTTGACTTCACTTACTTTATCTAAGTAACTTTTTAACAAAAGAGCTATACCTGTATTAACTTTTAGAGCAGGATTATAAATGCCAGAAGTTATTTCTCCAATTTTAACGCTTTCCGAATAAACAGGCCATGGTATTTTACAAGCGGACTGTGGTTCGCCAGCAAATGCAACTCCACAAAGTTTTAGTTTTGAGCCTAGTTTCTTTTCTTTAATTAATTTGTCCTTTCCAATATAATCTATCTCACTGGATAATGAACAATACTTTTCGAATCCACATTCTAATGGAGAATTTACTGAAGTCATGTCGTTTCCGAAAGAAAGTAGTCCTGCTTCTATTCTATCGATGAGATTTGGAGCGCCTGGACGCAAATTATATTTCTTTCCAAATGAGCAAATAGTATTCCAAAGTTTTTCACCTAAATTTGAATTATTAAGATATATTTCATATCCAAGCTGACTTGAGTATCCTGATTTAGCGATAAGTTGCTTTGTATTATCAAATTCAAAGTAATCAAAATTAAAAAAATTCAATTCTTTTATTTTAGAACCAAAGATATCAACCATTAGATCCTCAGAATATGGGCCTTGAATAGCTAAGGGTGAAACATCGGGTTCTTCTATTTTTACATTCAGTCCTAAACCAGTAGCCAAACCTTGAACCCATAAAAGTATATCAGAATCAGCAATTGAAAGCCAATAGTGATCATCTTTTATTTTAAGTAAAATTGGATCATTAATTATTTTTCCATCATCATTGATAAGAGGAACATATAAACATTCTCCTACTTCCATTGATCTTAAATCTCTAGGTGTTATTTTTTGAACTAAAAAAGCTGAATCTGGTCCTTTTATTTGGACTTGCCTTTGACAACCTACGTCCCAGATTTGAACATTTTCTCTTAGGTGATAATAATCTTCAATAGTGGTATGCTGAAATGCTTTTGGAAGCAGTGTATGATTTACTACTGTAAAACCTGAAATACCTGATTTTTCAACGCAAGAGGTATAAGGTGTTCTCCTTATTCTACGTGACATTTGTAAATTAGCACTCAACTATCTATCCTTTATCTGGAAATCCAACATGACATTCCATATGGAGAAATAATCAAAGGTATATGATAAGTAGCATCATTTTGGTGAAAAAAAACTCTCATTGAGAAGAAAGAAATACTTATGTTTTTTTTTGGATTTTCAATTTCATAAAAATCTTCTGGGATAAAAACTTGTAACTCATATTCACAATTTTCTTCTTTTTTTAATTTGAAATCAACTTTCAAGCGACCACCATTATCTGTCTTTTCATTAAAAATGATTTCATTTTTTTCAAAGTCATTTATTTTTAGAAGTTTTATGAAAATACCTGCGAAATGGGTTCCATCAACTGAATTTAAAATATGTGTACTAAAAATTGCCATAAATTACTCTATAGATGATTTATCTCTTTTATCTGATGTAGCCGCAACAATTGGACTTATTTGACCTCTTGTTTTTACGTTTATACAAGCAGTTTTCTTACTTTCAATTGCACGTTTTATTGCTGATTTTATATCCTTTTTATCTGTTACTAATTCTCCATATCCACCAAGCCCAATGAACATTTCATGAAAAGGAATATCTCGAAAATCAGTGGCAAAATGCGATCCACTATCAAACATTCTTTCCTGTTGTTGAGAAATACAATCAAGACCACCATTGTTATCGATAATAACAATAATTGGTAGGTTTTCTTGAAAAGCAACTTCAATGGAAAGACCTCCAGAAAGAAAGGCTCCATCTCCACTTATTAATACTACTGTGTCATTAGGATTTATCCTTTTTAAAGAAATTGCAAAAGATACCCCGAGTCCTAACAAACTGAATGAACCTGGATGCATTATTTTGGATAAAATTTTTCCATTTTGGGCAACTAAGTTTGCCGCAATTTCAGACCAGAAATGGGTATTACCTCCATCAAATACTAAATGATCTCCATTGTCCATTGTTTCCATGACATCTATGGCGAGCTGAAGTGGATGAATAATGCCTCTATTCCAGGAAGGAGTTGAAGTTTTTGTTTGCAAATCAGACAAAGTTTCCTTCACCCAATTAGATCTAAGTTCATAATTTTTTTCAAACCAATTACTTTCAAAATCATTATTATAAATTTTATTATTTTTTAGAGTTTCTTTAAAAAAAGCTCCTGGATCGCAGAGCAAAAGAAAATCTGCAGATCTATTTAATTGTATTTCTTCATCTGATCCATTAATACAAATAAGTTTCAAACTTTTAGGAAAAAGAGGTGGGTTACCAAAATTCATTTGGTTATCTAGTCTAGCACCTACCATAATTATACAATCACAATTATTAAATGCCCACTTTGATGGTTGATATTGATGGATATCTGCCAGACCCATCATTTCTTTTGTTTCTTCACCCAAGACTTTTTGATGATATGGAACATTGAAGATAGGAATTTTTAATTCACTAGCAAAATTAGCTAAATCATCCTCTGATTTTGACCACCAAACCCCATGCCCAGCAATAATGATGGGTCTCTTGGATTTTGAAATAGTGTCAATAATATACTCTAAAGATGATGGTTCAGGCCAAACTTTTGGACTATAATTAAGATGCTTCATAAAAGGTCTTTCATCATCACCAGCATTCTCTGGGAATGAAGAAAACATTATATCTACTGGTATACTTAAATGTACAGGGCCAGGATACCCTGAAACAGCAATTCTATATGCCCTGTCAACAAATTCTTTAATTCTGGTTCCATCTGTCACAGAAAAGCTATATTTTGTTATTGGATCTGCCATTGAAACATCGTCAATTTCTTTAAAACCACCAGATCCCTTTCTTTTTAGAGTAGAAGAACCTGTTATAAAGATTATCGGTGATCTTTCACCCCAAGCCTCCATCATTGCTGGTATTGCATTTGCAAATCCCTCTGGACCAACTAAACAAACTGATGGTTCACGTGTAATCCGAGTATGTCCATCTGCTAGATGACCTGCTATTTGTTCGTGTGGACAATTGATCACTGGTATTTGACAATCCTTAAAACCTTCAAGAGCTGGATTACAAAACCCACCTGCCAGGGTAAAAACATGTTTTATATTTTTATCTAGGAGGGCTTTAGCCAATAAATATCCACCACGAACCATTTAATTATCCCTATAATTATAAGTATCATTCCCAAAAATTACGTCTCTTGTTAGACTATCTATTGATGTCTTACCCAATTGAGCAAGTGTAGAGTCTATCTGCTTTCCCAATAATTTTATTAAATGAATAATATATTCTTTTTTACCTAAAGCACTAGCAAAAAGAAATGGTCGACCTAAAAATACAAAATCCGCTCCTAACGAATAAGCTTTAACTATATCTTCACCGGTTCTAATACCACTATCAAATAATATTTGATAGTTATTTCCAATTTCACCTCTTATTATTTTAAGTAAATCAAGCGTTGCAGGAGCACTTTCTAATTGTCTTCCTCCGTGATTAGAAATGTAAATGCCTGTACAACCACAATTTATACTATGATATGCATCCTCCAAAGAGGTAATACCTTTTACATAAAGATTTCCAGGCCAGTGATCTCTTAACCTTCTCAAAAAGTCTAAATCAGGTATTAATCTACTACCAGAATTTCTTTCAAAAAACTTTTTCCCGTCAGTAGATAATCCTGAGTTATGTGCAAATTCTGGTTTACCATAAAAAAGATATGGAATTGCCCAAGACGGATGTAGTGCACAATCAATTATTTGCTTTAATCCAAATGTAAACGGTGCTGTAAATCCGTCTCTGAGCTCTCTTGGGCGAAACCCAGGCGCTGGAACATCAACTGATATAATAAGATTTTCAACTCCTGCTCTCTCTACTCTCTTAACTAATTTAAGTGTATTTTCAATACTACTCCCCATATAAAGTTGAAACCAAACATTTTTAGATGCTATTTTGTAAATTTCTTCAACTGAACTAGAAGCTGCAGTTGAAACACATAAAGGAATATTTTGTTTATTTGCACTTTGAGCCAACATTATGTCTGCTCTAGGGTTTGATACATTACACAGACCCATTGGTGCTATTCCAAAAGGATAGCTGAATTCTTGATTATTAATTTTTTTTGACTGATTTCTATTTTTTACATTTAAAAGAGTTTTAGGTTGAAGTAGTAGTTTTTTAAATGATAATGAATTTCTTTTAATTGCAAGTCCATCTCCGGCACCACCATCAATATAACCAAAAACCATTTTTGGTAATTTTTTTTTAGCACAAAAGCGAAAATCCTCTAAAGTCTGAAGGTTATTAAGATTCAAAATAAAGCTCTACTTTTAAAACAAATCATTATTTCTTTTAAAATATATTATCTCTCAAATTACTCAATAAATATTATATACTTATGAATAAAATATTAATTTATTAAATCACTAGCAGTGAAAAACGTATTTGTTTTATTTTTAGTAGCCTTTTTTGCTAAATTAGTGTGAAGCCAAACACCTGATCTTGCTGGTGTTTTAGAACCAGCTGACCATACTCCAGCAATTAATCCAGCTAATATATCGCCAGATCCTGCAGTTCCCAAATTGGGCATATTAAAGTTATTTATCCATAACTTATTTGATTCAGATATTAATGTACCTGCTCCCTTTAAAACCCAATCACCCCCATACTTCTTTTTGATGTATTCAATTGTTTTAAACCTGTCCAACTTTTTTTGTTCAACAAGATCTCTTGCTTCTCCTTGATGTGGTGTTCCTACAAATCGGTAACTACGGTTCTTGTTCGACTTAGCAAGCCAACGTAAACCACCAGCATCCATAACTAAAGGAATTTCAAAATCCCATATAGTCTCAATAATTTCTTCAAATCCAGCAGATAGACCTGGACCCATTATGCATACTTTAGACATCATTAAGTATTTTGTTATTTCTTTAATATCTGGCTTAACTGTGATTAGTTCTGGAGGGTAATTAAGCTTTTCTGTATTAGTTACCCAGAATACTTTACCAGCACCTGACCTCAGAGCAGACATTCCTGATAATATACCTGCCCCTTCCATACCTTTCATTCCTCCAAATACTAATACACTACCTTTGTCACCTTTGTGTGATGAGGGTTTTAAAATATTAAAATGACAATCTGATTTCTCTAATAAAGTTGCATCTGATGAAACTTTAGGTTGGACAATTCCAATATTTTTAAAAATAATGTCACCTGTATGATCAACTGCTTGGCCGGTTAAGAGTCCCTTTTTCATAGCTAAAAATGTAATTGTAGTTGTAGCATTTACAGCAGGAATATAAGCTTCACCCGTTGTGCCATCAACACCACTAGGTACATCTAGGGAAATTATTTCTTTACCTTTATTTTTGGCTTTAATTAAATCTTTAATAATAGATTTATAAGGCGGTTTTGGTGATTTTTGTATGCCAGCACCAAGTAATGCATCCACGTAAATGTCAGCCTCTTTCAATGGTTTAGAGTACTTTGTTACCTTAACTCCTAATTTTAAACATAGCTTTAAAGCGGATTTTGCTTCTTTTTTTGTTGGTTCTTCAACTTTATATATTTCAGCTATCCTACCTGCCATAAATAGCAGAGCAGCCAAACCAAAGCCATCTCCACCATTATTACCTTTACCGCAAAGTATAATTACTTTTCCTACAGTATTTAAATTTATATGTTCATATGCAGCAAAAGCTGCTTTCATCATAAGTGAAAAACCTTTACTGCCATTATCATATAAATGCTTTTCTATTTCATAAACTGACTTAATTGAGAATAAGTTTTTGTATTTATCCCCCATTACTATATCCTTCTATATACAATAACTACTGAGTAGCGTCTTTTAGGAAATAAATTAAGTCAAGCCTATCACTATCTTTTTTTATTTTTTGAATAGGCATTTTTGTTCCTGGCGTAACTATTTCAGGACCCTCTTTAAAGAGCCTGCTAATTGTATCTTCATTCCAAATTATGTCAGAATCAATTAAAGCCTTGGAGTAAGAATAACCTTTTAAAGATCCTGCTGTTCTACCGAAAACACCATGTAAGGGTGGTCCAGCCCTTCTTCCTATATCTTTACTGTCAAGTGTATGACAAATGCTACATTTTCTCGCAAATTGCAATGCACCGTTACTTAATGCATCTTTCTGATGGAATCGTCGGTCATTTATTTTAGGTAGAAAATAATTAGAATGGAAGGAATTTAATTTCCATTCTGTAAGTGTGTCATCAAGACCACCAACTATTACAGTTTCATTTCTATGATTATAGACAACATCCCATACAGGTCCATCAACAGCAAGAAAATCTTTTTCAACCTCCATTGTTTCTAAATTTAAAAGTACAACCCTTCCTCTCATATTGCCAAAAACAGCCATATTATATTTGGGATAAAAATTTAGCGCTGATACTGGTGAACCTTCTTCCCAAAGTTTAAATAATTCTTTATCTTCACCTTTATCGATTTTCTGTACTTTCATAAGACCATCAATTGTACCGTAAAGAATTAGACCTTTTTTTTCGTCTATTTCCAGTACATTAACGCCCCAACCATTATCTATAAGTGTTCGAATTTCAAATCCTTCTATAATATTCCATAAACGTATAGTTCCATCATATCCAGCAGAATACAGATGTTTACCATCATTAGAAAAATTAACTGCATTAACTGGCCCATCGTGACCAACTATAGAATTAATTAATTTACCAGTTACTGTATCCCAAATTTTTATAGAATGGTCCCAACCTGCACTAGCTAATTTTCTTTCGTCATTAGAAAAGTCAATGTCAACAATTTTAGCTGTATGGCTAGACAAAATGGTGGGGGAGTTCTTTATATTATTAAGTTCTTCTGTGTTCCATATAAATATTTTTGCATCATCTCCACCAGTAGCTAATAATTTTCCTGAACCTGAAAATTTAGCTACATTTACTGCTGCATCGTGACCAATTAACTGTTGTACTTCTTTAATTTTATCAAATTCCCACAATAAAACAGAATAATCAAAACTAGTTGAAGCCAACAAATTTTTTTCAACAGATGTAGCTAAACCCATAACTGGTCCTCCATGACCCTCATATTTCAAAGGTTTAGCAAAAACGTAACTCATAAAAGTAAATAAAAAAAATACGACTAAGATAAGACACAAAAGGGTCTTAAAAAGAGTTTTTTTGTAAATTAAGAGTTCTTCAAAAACCAGTACATTCATTTAATACTAATTAATCTAATCTTACTGAACTAGAAGATGTCATTTCCAAAGTTGAGTATCCAGAAGTTTTTAAAAATTCTGCTGCTCCAAAAGAAATAGCAAACATAACAACTATTGCAATTATAAATGGTTTCATCTTAATTAACCTCTACTTTATTCAGCTGGAGTAATCGTTTTTTTTGATACTCTGGAATCTTGATTAGAAACTTCTTCTTCCCAAATATCGTGATGTTGTTTAGCCCAATTAACATCCACTTGACCAGAACCCATAGCATCATAGGCACCAACCATACCAACTGACCCAATATATATATGTGCTATTATGATTGCCATCATTATAAAAGCTACAATACTATGCCAAATTTGAGAAAGTTGCATCTCTTCGTGAGGCAATAAATTTGTGGGTAAAGGATCCATTCCTAATAATCCTGTAATACCTAAAGCATTTAATTTAGCAAATGTTGCTGCAAACATTGGGAATTCAAATGGGAAAAGCAACGAGAGACCGGATAAAGAAACAGATGTTCCCAAAATAATTACAACCCAAAAAATTATTTTTTGACCAGCATTAAACTTTTTTGCAGATGGATGAGAATGTGCTGAGAAAATACCACCACCTTTTAAAATCCATTTAATATCCAGTTTAGTAGGAATATTATGTAAAACCCAAAAAACAAAAATTAAAACTAAACTTAGCATAAATGCCCATGAAACATTATTATGGATCCACTTTGAACCTATTGCAAAAATAGAAAAAGTTTCATGTCCAATTACAGGAATAAGAAAGGTTCTACCAAATAGTGTCAAAATACCAGTTAGACCAAGGAGAATGAAAGATGATGCTAATAACCAATGAGCAAATCTTTCAACAGGTTTAAATCGTTCTATTGTTATCCCAGATAATCCTTGTTCTACAGGTATTCTTCCCCTTATTAAATAAAAAAAGGATAATAAAGCAATCATGCCTAACAATGCTAGTCCACCATACTTTTGTAATGGGCCTTCTCTCATTATTAGCCAACTCATTCCAGAATCTTGAACTAGTATTTCAGATGCTGCAGTCTTGCTCGAAACATTAATGTCTGCTTCATTATATCTCAACTGCCTAAATATCTCAGCATCAGAAGTTAGACCTAGTGTTCCTAGAGGAATCACTGTACTTGAAGTACCATCCATAGCTCCCAAAGCATTTTTTCTAAACTCATAATCTACATTCTCTCCTTTTTGACGTGCTAAAATATCCTCAAGTGTTTGAGCACCTCCAGTAGCAGCCCTTGTATTTGTATTGGTTTGATTAGTTTCTGAAATACCAAAGGTAGACAATGATAAAAAAACAATTATCAAAGAAAAAATTTTAGACATAGCATACCTAACATATATAACATTTTATAATTGAAATTTATAATACAACAAAAACAAATGGAGGAAAAATTAAATTTTCCTCCATTTTTTAATTTTTTATTATATTATGTTCCTTTTTGATCGTATGCAGTTCCCCAGCCCCAAGCTCCAGAGCCAAACCCCCTTGCAACAACTCTTTCTCTGTATACCGCAGACACATCGTCAGCATCACCAGCTAATAATGCTTTAGTTGCACACATCTCTGCACAAACAGGTAATTTACCTTCAGAAACTCTATTACGACCATATTTCTGAAATTCCATTTCAGAATCATCATCTTCAGGTCCCCCAGCACAGAAAGTACACTTATCCATTTTTCCACGTGAACCAAAATTTCCAGCTTGAGGAAATTGAGGTGCTCCAAAAGGACATGCATAAAAACAATATCCACATCCAATACAAAGATCCTTGGAGTGAAGCACAATTCCATCCTCTGTTTGGTAAAAACAATCAACAGGGCAAACTGCCATGCATGGTGCATCTGAACAATGCATACATGCTACTGAAATTGATCTTTCACCTGGAGAGCCATCATTAATTGTAACAACTCGTCTTCTATTGATACCCCAGGGTACTTCATTTTCATTTTTACAAGCTGTTACACAGGCATTACATTCTATACAACGCTCAGCATCACATAAAAATCTCGCTCTTGCATTTCCACCTAATGACATTGTTTAATCCTCCTTCTAAGCCGGCATTATTTTACATAAGGTTGCCTTGGTTTCCTGCATTTGAGTAACCGAGTCATAACCATATGTTTGTGCAGTGTTACTGGATTCACCAAGAACTATTGGATCAGCCCCCTTTGGATATTTCGATCTGAGATCTTTACCTTGAAAGTGCCCACCAAAATGGAAAGGCATAAATGCTACACCTGTCCCTACTCTATTAGTAATCATTGCTTTTACTAATACTTTTGCACCTTCAGCACCTTCAACCCAGACATCTGTACCATCTCTTATTCCAAGATCATTAGCATCTCTTGGATTTATCTCAACAAACATGTCTTGTTGTAATTCTGCCAACCATGGATTAGATCTCGTTTCATCACCACCACCTTCGTATTCGACTAGTCTTCCTGATGTTAAGATCATTGGATAATCCTTAGAAAAGTCTTTTTTCTGAATAGATTCATACATTGTAGGCAATCGCCAAAAGACCTTATCAGCATAAGTTGGATAATCAGCTACCAAATCTCTTCTGGAAGTATAAAGCGGTTCTCTATGAAGCGGAATTGGATCTGGGAATGTCCAAACAACTGCTCTAGCCTTTGCATTTCCAAAAGGTGCACACTCATGTTTAATCGCAACTCTTTGAATACCACCGGATAGGTCTGTCTTCCAGTTTGTTTTAGGTCCAGCAACTGCATCTATAGCTTTACGCTCTTGTGCTGTTAAGTCCTTATCCCAACCAAGATCCATTAACATCTGCATTGTAAACTCTGGATAACCATCTTTTATCTCAGATCCTGCAGAATAAACACCTTCCGCAAGTAGATTGTCACCATCACGCTCTACTCCAAATCTAGCTCTAAAAGTAAGACCACCTTTTGATACTGGTTTACTCATGTCATACAAGTTTGGTGTACCAGGATGTTTCATTTCAGGATTTCCCCAACTTGGCCAAGGCATTCCATAAAAATCTCCATCAGCAGGACCTCCTACTGCTTGCAGTGTAGTACGATCAAATGTGTGCTGGTTTGCCATGTGAAGTTTTAGTCTTTCAGGAGATTGTCCTGTATAACCAATAGTCCACATACCTCTATTAATTTCTCCAGTGATATCCTCAATTACTGGCTCATCACCATTAAAACCAATATTTCTAAACATACGATCAGCAAAGCCAAATTTCTTAGCTAATAATGCCATAATAACGTGATCCGGCTTACTTTCAAACATAGGTTCCATTACTTTTTCACGCCATTGAATAGACCTATTTGAGGCTGTTATTGAACCATAAGTTTCAAATTGTGTAGTTGATGGTAGCAAATAAGCTCCATCTTTTCTATCATGCATTACAGCTGAAACCGTTGGAAACGGATCAACAACAACCAAAAGATCCAATTTTTCCATAGCATCTTTCATCTCAACTAACCTTGTTTGAGAATTAGGGGCATGTCCCCAAAATACCATGGCTCTTGTGTTGTCAGGCTGTACTAAGTTTTCCTTAGCTTCTAAGACACCATCTATCCACCGACTGACCGGAATTCCTTTTTCATTCATCATCAATCGATCTTTACCATCTTTTTTCTTCATTTTGCCAAACCGACCTTTTAGCCAGTCTAGGTCTTCTTCCCATACTCTAGCCCAATGAGCCCAAGATCCAGGCTTTAAACCATAATATCCTGGTAGTGTATTAGCTAAAACACCTAGGTCAGTAGCACCTTGAACATTATCATGACCTCTGAAAATATTGGTTCCACCACCTGTTGTACCCATGTTACCTAAAGCTAACTGAAACACACAATAGGCTCTTGTATTATTGTTCCCATTAGTATGCTGAGTTCCACCCATACACCAAATGAAAGTACCCGGACGATTATTTGCCATAGTCCTAGCTACTCTTTCAAGTTGGGATCCTGGAACTCCTGTTACTCTTTCAGTTTCCTGGGGATTCCACTTAGCAACTTCAGCTTTTATTTGATCCATCCCCCATACTCTGGTTCTTATAAATTCCTTGTCTTCCCAACCATTTTCAAAAATGTGCCATAAAATACCCCAAATTAAAGCAACGTCGGATCCTGGTCTAAATCTTACATACTCATCAGCATGAGCAGCTGTTCTTGTAAATCTAGGATCGCAAACAATTAAAGGAGCATTATTTTGTTCTTTTGCTTTGAGTATATGTAACAAAGATACAGGATGAGCTTCAGCAGGATTTCCTCCTATTAAAAATATGGCCTTAGACTTATGGATATCGTTATAGGAATTGGTCATAGCTCCATAACCCCAAGTGTTTGCCACACCAGCTACTGTAGTTGAGTGACAAATTCTTGCCTGATGATCAACATTATTAGTTCCCCAATAAGCAGCAAATTTCCTATATAAATACGATTGTTCATTATTTGTCTTTGCAGATCCTAACCAATATACACTATCTGGTCCGCTTTCTTCGCGAATTTGAAGCATTTTATCGCCAATTTCATCAATAGCTGTATCCCAAGAAACTTTAGTCCACTCACCGTTTACTAGCTTCATCGGGTATTTAAGTCTTCTTTCCCCATGAGCATTTTCTCTAACAGCGGCACCTTTTGCACAGTGTGCACCTAGATTGAAGGGACTATCCCAACCAGGTTCTTGACCAACCCAAACTCCATTTCTTACCTCAGCTAATACTGTACATCCTACGGAACAATGTGTACAAACACTCTTCATAACTGACATATTTGCATCTACTGCTGAAGCATCCGCTGGTGTTACTGTACCACCAGCAAAAGAAAAAGCGGCTAAACCGCCTACAGCAATTCCAGATCCTTTAAGAAATCCTCGTCTATTAACTTTCTTAGATTTCACATGTCCAAATAAAGAAGATTTCTGAGAGCCTCTCGCTATCTCTTTTGTCTTTCTCTTTAACATCATTCCACTCCAAATTTATTTAATTTAATGATTTAATATGTTTGCTATTTCTAACGAATTAAAATTTTGCTAATTCAAGATATTTTTTATAATAGGCTCCTTTTTGAAGGCCTGATTTTTTCTTAGTTTCGTCGGCTACAGCATTATTTCCAACTAATGACACAGCAGCAGCTGCAGGTGCCCCTACCGCTGACATTTTTAGAAAATCTCTTCTACTAGTTGACTTATCTTTTTTACTCATTTTTTTCTCCTCAATAATTCGTACAAAAATTAAAACTTAAAAGCTTCAGTTTCTATTTCAATAAATGCTTTTCCCAATGCACCTACAGGTGCATAAAAAACAGAGTATTCTGCAGCAATTAAATCATCAAAAAAATGCTTAGCCCAAGGTCCTAGATGGGTTGCAAAAAAATCACTCTGCTGTCTAAGTGAAAGGGAAGTATAAAACTGATTTGTAATTATACCACTCATCATTTCACATAGGGATGCAATATGATCTTCTGGATCTGAAGTTTCTAATGACCTAGAAATGCCAATTCTTTTCATATCGTCACGTAGATTGGCCAAAGGCTTTTCATTTAAAAAACCTGTCATATAAAAACTGGCATATGGAAGTAATTCCCCTCTTCCTACTCCAATGAATAAGTTATGATACTCTCTTTCAATAGTTTTAATATCTAATTTTTGGGTAAGAACAGTTAAAGTCTTAATTGCTTCACCAATTTTATTTTCCCCACCTGATAAAGAATTTACTTTTTCAAGCAAATCGGTCGTAGGTGGGCTGCAAAGTAAAGAAGAGAGTAAAGCGTACATCGAGGATCTGTGTTGATCTTCAGGATCAACAATCCCCCTTTTTGTAGCTTCCGTAGCTGGCATGTTAGCGTGCTGCGTAATCATCATTTAAACTTAAACATTACTTAAGGTAAACTGCAAGAAAAAATTTAAAAAAATTTAAAAATTGATAAAAAAATAAAAATAAAAATTTTTTTACAAAAAATTCCAAATTAAAAAAAAAGCTTTCATAAAAAATGGAATAAAATCAGATACTTAAATTTTATATTTTTTTTAAATCCAGAGTGTTTTAGTTGGGATTTATCCTTACTATTTTAGTAAGAATTAATATCTATTTTACAATTTAGACCTTAAATATCATTTTTTTTGGCTTGATTCGTAAATTAACATTTTCCTCTGAAAGATCATCACTCGCCAGATTATTATCTAAATTATCATTATTCTCATTTTGAGCCAAAACATCTTTATCTTTATCATTATCTTCATCATTTTCTATTTGCGAATCTTTTATTTGTTCAGAAGAATTTTCAAAATTGTGGTCTTCGTTTATTTCATCTTTATTAACATTTGATTTTTGACTACTGGTGAGCTCTTTGTTTTTTTCATTAAGTCTAACTGATGATGACTTTAAAGTATCATCTTGTTCCAAAAAATCTGATTCAGAGATGTCAGTGTCCTTTTTAAATTGACCCTTAAATCCTTTACCGACCACATAGTTTGTAGCAAATTCCTCTAATGCAGATGTAGCTAAAGTAAAATCTTCATCATATTCATTCATTCCATCTAGATTCGCAAATATCGGATTTGTTAACCAAAGTTTTCTTAATGCTCTTTTCTTTAAATGTTCAGGTACATTTTTTTTCAAAAACTCTTTAAAATTATCACCAGTTTTCATTGTTTCAGGATTAGGAAGATTGAGTTTCTTTAAAATTTCTTTATCTGATAAACCAGCAAACTCATTATTCTCTTCTTTAGTGTTTACTTGATTAAGTTTTTCTTTAGGAATAACTATCTCTTTACCCTTAAACTCCTTATCATTATTTTCTTCACTGGACATTTTTCGCTTAGACCAACGATGAAAAAAACTATCTTTATCTTTATTTTTCGAGATAACTAATTATCCTTTCTTGATTTTAAAATAGATGGGGATGAAAACACATCAGCAATTTTTTCAACTCTTATATCCCCTTTTCCAACTTCCGTATTATCTAATTTTACTTTATCCCTTTTTCTTTTTATAAAAGGTTTTTCATCAAAATGATCATCTGAAAATTTTTCAACTAATGCCTGTAATGTTGGTGGCATTGCTACTGGCTCTACTAAATATTCACCAGAATCTGAATAATCTTGAGCTTCATATGCTGAAGCTGTGACTTTATGAAGACTATACTCTTTATCTTCATCCTCTTGTTCATCTCGCTCCATTATCACAAATGCAGAAGCTGGTTCCATTGCTAATGATACTTTATAAGATTCTACTTCTGCTCTGTGTAACTCTAGTGTCTTTGAACCTGCATGATATTCAAATATACCAGCTTCTTCCCTAATCAATTTCCAATCTTGATCTATAGAGCCAGGTAATAATCCTACAGGTTTCCACGACCACTTTAACCAAGGGCTTTTATTTGGTGATTTCCTAACAATGACCCCAACAGTTATTTCTTTTTGTTTTTCCATAATTAATAATACTTTATATTTATTTTAAAATATAATTATTTTAAATTATTGATATTTTATTTTTTAAAATGTAAACCCTTATGTCTATGAGATAAGATATAATTTTTAAAAAAGAAAATAACAAGAGTGTTCCCAGTATGAACAGCCCGAATAGAACTCTCCTTTTATGTCGTTGCGGCGATAGTATGAAAGTTGATCCTAAATCTGCCAAAGAAGTATTAAATGCTTCTTCAGTTATCGAAACAGATTTCCTTTGTACACAAAATTTATCGGTAGCCGAAAAAGAATTATTATCAAACAACCAAGTTATTATTGCTTGTGAGCAACAAGAAGCAATTTTTAAAGAAATTTGTAATGAAATTGAATTCGAAAAAAAAATTACAACTGATCTGATAAATATTGACATTAGGGATCGTGCTGGTTGGACAGAAGATAAAAATGCATTTGCTAAACAAGCAGCACTACTTTCAGAAATAGATTTGGAAACTCCAGAAACACCCATAAAAGAAATAGTGTCAGAAGGTGTGTGTTTAATACTTGGTAAGGATGATGTAGCACTAGATTTAGCTCTTAATCTAAGTAACGAATTAGCAGTGACTGTTTTATTGGAAAAGGAGTTAGAAAATGTAATTCCAAGAAGTGGATATAATGTCTGCAAAGGGATATTAAAAAATGTTTCAGGCTATTTAGGTAATTTCAAAGTTGAAGTAAATAACTATTCTGAGTTAAATCCTCATGGAAGAGGATCTTCTTCTTTCGGATTGCAAAAAAAAGAAGTTAATTCTGAATGTGACATAATTATAGATTTGAGAGGTTCCAATTCATTATTTCAAAATGAAAAAAAGAAAGATGGTTATTTTAGAATAGATCCAAATGATAAAATTGGTTTAGAAGAAGTTTTTAAGGAGTCTATTAATCTTAAAGGTGAATTTGAAAAACCTGTTTATATAAATTTTGATGAAACCAAATGTGCCCATAGCAGAGCTTCAAGAAAAGGATGTACAAGATGTCTTGATCTTTGCCCTGCCAATGCAATTATATCGAAAGGTGATTATGTATCTATAGATCCTTTTATCTGTGCAGGTTGTGGAAATTGCTCTTCTGTCTGTCCATCAGGCGCAGCAAACTATGATGACCCTCCATTGGACTTTATTCTGGAAAGAATAAAAAACCTTAGTACAACTTTTAAAAAATATGAAAATAAAATTCTACCCCGTTTACTTTTCATAGACGATATATTTGGGAAAGAATTAATTTCTCTCATAGCAAGATATGGAAGAGGGTTACCAGCGGACGTTATACCTATAAATATTCCAAATATTGAGATTCTAAGTCATGCAGAGATATTAGGTTCATTTACTTGTGGATTTAGTGAAGTAATAATTCTAAAAAATGACAGTGAATTGTCTAGTTCTTTAAACCTCCAAATAGAAATTTGCAAAAATATATTAAAAGCATCAGGTACAAAAAATGAAGATAGGTTGAAATTAATTGAAACAATGGATCCTGATTTTTTTGAAAAAAAAATATATGGCCAAATAAGTAAAGAATTAATTAGAGAACCAATTTTATTAGTTGGGAACAAAAGAGAAATTACAAGAACAGCTACGAAGGCACTAGTGGGTGAAAATGAAGAAGTTATTAAGTTACCCGATACTTCTCCTTATGGGGAAATAATTGTTGATACTAACAAATGTACACTTTGCTTAGCTTGTATATCATTATGCCCTACCAATGCATTAGAAGATAATGCAGACAAACCTGAGCTAAATTTTACTGAGAATGCATGTATTCAATGTGGAATCTGTGAAAATACCTGTCCTGAGACAGCTATAAAATTGAATCCACAAATAAACCTTAACAATGAAGCTTTAAGTCAAAAAACTCTACATAGTGAAGAGCCTTTTGAATGTATTTCCTGTAATAGACCCTTTGGTGTAAAATCAACAATTAATAGGATAGTTTCAAAACTAGAGAATAATCATTGGATGTATCAAGATAGCAAAAAGTTAGATTTAGTTAAAATGTGTGATGATTGTAGAGTAAATGCACAATATCATGATGAGAATTCTCCATTTAAGTACGGTGAAAAACCCAAGATTAGAACGACAGACGATTACAAATAAATTATTTACCAGAAGTTTATTGGTTTCCCTAAATCCTTTGGTACTATTTTGGAAACATAGGACAGAATGTCATCAACTTCATCTAATGTAAGTTCTATAGGTGATATAACTACTGGAGATAAGTTTGATCCTGCATCATAAACTTCTGTAATGGAAATTACATTCAAATGTGGACTTACAGTCCAAAATGCTCTGAATCTTTCCTCCCAATCTTCAAAGGATCTCATCGCATGAAACGATGGTGATGAATCTATTCCAGCAAATGCATTATCATCTACCACATGACATCTTTTGCAATGTTTTTGAGAAATTAAAAGACCATTCTTACTATCTCCATCAAAAACAAATTCTTTCTTTTCCTTTTTTTCTGACAGTATAGCTTTAAATATAGGAACACCATTAAATTGGAAACTTTCTATAGCCGAGATTCCAGAGGGGCTTTTAAGCCAATCAATGAATCTATCAATCTTTTTCAATTTTGCTTCTTCACTGGTAATTAATTCAACTTTGTAAATGATATCATTTAAATCTGAAAAAATTGAAGTCCCACTTGTTTTTACACCAATTGAAGCATCACTATTTTCAAAAGAATTTACAGCATTTATTTTAATTTGAGTTTTAAATTTAAATCTAGGCAAAACATGTTTGTCAAATTCAACCATTAATAATTCTTCAGGAAAATGAAGATGAATTTCTTCACTTGAAAGATTTTTGGGTAAAGTAAAAAAAATTAAAA
>CAJWIX010000043.1 GCA_913042175.1 uncultured Flavobacteriales bacterium | reverse complement strand
GGAATTATTTGATCAATTGATAAAACAAGGATTTTCCAAAGTCTTTATTGATGGGGAACTGAAAAGTCTATCATTAGGGTTTCGATTAGATCGATATAAAACACATGATATTTCCTTAGTAGTAGATCGAATATCTATTCAAGAAAAAAATAAACAGCGATTAAAAGAAAGTGTAAATCTAGCCTTAAAAAAAGGGAAAAATGAATTGATTATAATTGATGAAACCCATCAATCAAGAACATTAAGTAAGTCTCTAATGTGTCCAGATTCAGGCATATCACTTCCAGAACCGGAGCCTAACTTATTTTCATTTAATTCTCCTAAAGGGGCCTGTGAAAAATGCAATGGGCTTGGATATAATCATGAAATTGAGCAAGAAAAAATAATTCCAAATAACAAGTTGTCCATTAGAAAAGGGGGAATTGAACCATTAGGAAAATTTGAAAATAATTGGACTTTTAAACAATTAAACTTACTTCTTCAACACCACAACTTCACGCTTGACACACCAGTAGTAGACCTATCAAAAGAATGTATAGACGAAATTCTATTTGGCACACAAAAATTGATTAAAATTTTAGGAGATAACGGGGTTCACCAAATACTGAATGGCTATGAAGGGGTTTGCAATTTCATTTTAAGACATCATAAAGAAGGGGGTAATAAAATCAAACGTTGGGCTTCCAATTTTTTACTAAAAAAGAAGTGTAACCAATGTAATGGATCTAGACTAAAAAAACACCACAAATGGTATCAAATTTCTAATAAACATATCGGTGAAATTGTGCATATGGATTTGCATAAATTAGAAGTTTGGACAAAAGAAATTTATAAGGATTTTGACGAAAAGAAGAAATTAATAGCCCATGACCTCATTAAAGAATTAGTGAATAGAATTGGCTTTCTTATGAATGTTGGTTTAGATTATTTACACTTAAACCTACCTGCAGCTACATTATCTGGAGGTGAAGCACAACGTATAAGATTAGCATCTCAAATTGGGTCTGAATTGACAAGCGTATTGTATATTCTTGATGAACCATCTATAGGCTTACATCAAAGAGATAACCACAGGTTAATAAACTCACTTAAAAGTCTTAGAGACAGAGGAAATACTGTCATTGTTGTAGAGCATGACAAAGACATCATGAAATCTGCAGATACCATTATAGATATAGGACCAAAAGCTGGTCAACTTGGAGGTGATATAATGGCACAAGGTGAACCTGAAAAATTAGATATCAATAAATCTATAACAGCCAAATTTCTTCAATCAAAAGCACCAAAATTGAAGAAAACTAATATTGATTTGAATTTCCATATTAGTTTAGAAAAAGCAAGCGGAAACAATTTAAAAGATATTAGTGTTACTTTTCCTTTAAATTCATTTATATGTGTAACAGGTGTTTCAGGAAGTGGTAAATCAACACTCATCAATGAAACATTATTTCCCATATTAAATAAACATTTTTACAAGGCTGTAAAAGAACCATTAGCCTACAAAAAAATTAATGGCCTTCATCACATTGATAAAGTGATTGGGATAGATCAGTCCCCAATTGGAAGAACGCCAAGGTCAAATCCGGCAACTTATACAGGTCTATTCAACCATATTCGAGACCTTTTTGCTCAATTACCTGAAGCTAAAATTAGAGGTTATAAACCAGGGAGATTTTCATTTAATGTAAAAGGTGGAAGGTGCGAAACTTGTATGGGTGCTGGTTTGAAATTGATTGAGATGAACTTTCTTCCTGATGTATATGTTAAATGTGATCAATGCAACGGAAAACGATACAATAGAGAAACCCTTGAAGTTAAGTACAAAGGAAAATCCATAAATGATGTACTTAACATGACCATAGATGATGCATGCGTCTTTTTTAAGGAAATCAATTATATCTACCAAAAAGTTAAAGTTCTTCAAGAAGTGGGTTTGGGGTATGTAAAACTTGGTCAATCATCAACAACTCTATCTGGAGGTGAAGCACAACGTATTAAACTAGCTGCCGAGTTGGGAAAAAAGCAGACAGGTAAAACATTTTACATCATGGACGAACCAACCACTGGCTTACACCATGAAGACATAAATCTACTACTTGATGTAATTAGAAAATTAATTCTATTTGGCAATACTGTTCTAATCATTGAACATAATCTTGATGTAATTCTACAAGCAGATCATATTATAGATTTAGGACCAGAAGGAGGAAATAAAGGTGGTGAAGTAATTTTTGAAGGAACTGTGAAGGAACTTATGAAAAATAAAAAAAGTTATACTGGAAAATTCATAGCTTT
This sequence comes from uncultured Flavobacteriales bacterium, assembly GCA_913042175.1. Taxonomy (GTDB): domain Bacteria; phylum Bacteroidota; class Bacteroidia; order Flavobacteriales_D; family Parvicellaceae. The sequence goes on along the minus strand of CAJWIX010000043.1, from coordinate 17,057 downwards.
GGAATACAATAATTAATACAATATGAAGGATTGGAATAACATAAAAACAAGAGATAGCTGGGAAATTTTCAAAATAATGGGAGAATTTGTAGAAGGCTTTGAAACCATGTCAAGAATTGGTCCCTGTGTATCTATTTTTGGTTCTGCTAGAACTAAACCAGAAAATAAATATTATAAAATTGCTGAAGAGGTTGCTTATTTATTAACTCAACAAAAGTTTGGGGTAATTACAGGTGGGGGTCCTGGCATAATGGAAGCCGGAAATAAAGGTGCTCAGAGAGGTGGCGGCAAGTCTGTAGGTTTAAATATAGTACTCCCTTTCGAACAAGAAGCTAATCCCTATATAGACAATGATAAAATCATCAATTTTGACTATTTCTTTGTTAGAAAAGTTATGTTTATCAAGTATGCTCAAGGGTTTATAGTTCTTCCAGGAGGATTTGGAACTTTAGACGAAATGTTTGAAGCATTAACACTGATTCAAACTGAAAAATCAGGTAAATTCCCTGTAATTCTAATTGGCAGAGATTTTTGGAGTGGATTAATTGATTGGATAAAAAATACATTGTTAGAAGAAGAACATAATATAAGCCCAGAGGATTTAGATTTAATAAAAATTGTAGATTCTGCAGAGGAAGCCGTAAATCACATTTCTGACTACTATAAAAACCATCATTTAAAACCCAATTTTTAAAAAAGAAACTACTTTTGAAAAAAACTTACATGAGGAGAATAATTTTATTAATACTGCTTTCATCATTTTTCTCAACTAAAGCTCAAAAACCTATTGAAGAAGTTGAGAAAGAGATTTTAACCATTGGGGTTGGACCCCAGGTAAACAGCTTTTTTGGTGATATTGGTTCTAATTCACTTAATAAAATTTTCACTAGTGCTAGACCTTGTATTTCAATTGACTCTGAAAAAAGATTTGGAAAGGTTTTTGGACTTCAACTTATGTTCGTTAAAGGCAAGCTGTCTGAAAACACTAGATCTGCTTTACCCAATGAAAACCTAAACTTTGAATCTAATTTTACCAAAGTAAATTTGAACCTTATAATAAACACGGACAATTACTTAAAGATTAAAAGTAATATTTCTCCATATTTTACCTTAGGTGCTGGATGGCTTCAATTTAATTCTTACGGAGATCTTTTAGATGAAAATAATATCCCTTACAATTATTGGAGTGATGGAACCATAAGAAATATCGCTGAATCTGATACAAACGCTGGAAATGCTTCATTTTTATATAGAGATTACAACTATGAAACAGCATTACATAATGATTCCATAAATTACAAAAACTATACTTTTTTAGCCCCATTAACCATAGGATTAAAATGGAAAATAAATCCTTATTTACAAGGTAGGGTATTTACTACCTACAATCATTTATTTACTGATTGGGTTGACAATATATCAGCTGGAAATAACGATTATTATATATCATTTGGATTCACCATGAATTATGCTATTCACAAACTTCATTTTGAGAAAAAAGAGAAAATCAATATCGATATTGAAGCTTTTAATAATTCAGATGAAGATAAAGATGGTGTTATTGATATATTGGACGATTGCCCTCATACAGACAAAAAAATTAAAGTTGACTTAAACGGATGCCCTGTAGATTCAGACAAAGACGGAGTTCCTGATCATTTGGATAAAGAACCTAATTCGAAGAACTTTAAATATGTTGATGAGTTTGGAAGAAGTATTACAGATAGCATATTATACAACAGATCTAATAAAGAAGTTGAAATTGAAATTCAACGTAACCAAACATTTTCTGATAGTACTGAAAATGAATTGAATTTTAACATTAAATCAAACAATTCTTTCTATTGGCCACATCATAATAACATCAATATAAATACTGAAAAATACAGTAACCTAATAGCGATTAAAGAAGACTAGCCATTCCAAAGTAATTAACAATTTAAAGCCCTTTTCAACAATTTTCTATGGATAATTTGAAAAGCTACTCTTAAAAAAAAGGGTATAGCAAAAGTAGATTTGTGTTAAAACATAGTCTACTATATGCTTAAATCCTTTCTAATCTTCATAAACTTAACACTGCTTGTGTTTAGTGGTTTTTTCAATATTGAAGATATTATCATTACACACACAGGACCAAATGAAATTTCTGCTGGAGAAAAAGTCGAAGTGAGCATTGTCATAAACAAAATGGATTTTTCTGGACCTGGAAGACTTAAATTAGATTTATCTAATGCTGAAGGAATTAACATTATAGAAAAAAACAATGATGGATCTTCTTTCACCTTTAAAAATAACGAAGCTCTTTTCATTTGGTATGACCTACCCAACAACAAAAATATAGAGATTACCTATTTAATAGATGCCAACATAAATACATCTGGGCTTAAAAAGATTAATGGAACTTTTTCATTTATTAATCAAAATGACAGAAAGCAACTGGCCATACCAGAATTAGCTTTTCTAGTTAATGAAGTAATACAACAAGGAGGAGAACCATCTGTAACCGCAAATAGAACAATAGAAGGTCAAAACGGTGAGTACATTATTAAAATTCATGTAACTAAAGGTAAACATGGTGGATTTGCGCGAATTAAAGATAATATTCCTGATGGTTATAATGCTGAGTCAATTGAATCTGCTGGAGGAATTTTTAAAAACATAGATGGCTCTGCAAAATTCATCTGGTCTGACCTTCCTTCAAGTATTGAAAGCTTTACCGTAACATATAAGCTGAAAAACCCTAGTAAAAGAGACACTAATTTCTTTATCAAAGGAGAATATGCGTCTGAAAGACTTATAGCTGAAGGTCATAATGATGGTATAGATATACCAATAACAAATTATACTCCAGATGTAATGAATTTCAATTACAATGAACTTACAAATGATACTTCAAGCATAAATGACACAGATATAACTCAATTAATTGACACAAATAATGAAATTACAATTGTTATAGATTCTAATTTAAACCCAAATGAAGATACCATTTCAGAATTAGTTGATAATGATAAAATCTTAGATACCATTTCAGAATTAATTGAGGAAGAGATTGCACAAGAAATTAAAGAAGTAGAAACAGAAATTATTGAGGAGGAAAAAGAAGAAGAAAGTATAACTGCTAGTGTAAGTGATGAAAAAATTGAAGAAAGTATAGTAAGCAATATTATTAATAATCAAAAGGTGAAAAACAACATTGATTACAGAGTACAAATCATTGCATCTCATCGAATAGCTACAAAAAACTTTATTAAAAGCAAGTATAATTTTACAGCTAACTACGATTTAGAAAACCATGAAGGATGGATTAAATACACTACAGGAAATTTCAGTAATTATAAAGAAGCTCGAGACAAAAGAAACAATCTAAAAGTTCACAATTTCCCTGGACCATTTGTAACGGCATACAACTATGGACAACGTATCACCGTTCAAGAAGCTTTAATACTTTCCGAGCAAACCTGGATTCCTTAAAGTCAATGCAAAAAAAAATCCTCAATTGAGGATTTTTCTTTAAAATATTCTAGTGAAAATTATCTTTTATGTCTTGCTTCATCAGAAACAGATAATTTTTTTCTCCCTTTTCGTCTACGAGCATTGATGATCTTTCTACCATTTTTAGTAGCCATTCTAGATCTGAACCCGTGCTTATTCTTTCTCTTTCTATTAGATGGTTGAAATGTTCTCTTGCTCATGGTTAATTAATTATTGGCTTGCAAAAATAGATGTTTTTTGTTTTCTACAAAAATTTAACGTCTTTTCTTTTTTAAAAAAATAATTGAAATTCTGTTATTAGATGAAAAATCTTGAATTATGATGTAATTAGCTCATAATACCTTGAAACTTTAACCTGCAATATTCATTAACTACAGCAGCAATATCACCCTCATATTTTTTAGGTAAATGTTTTTGAGATAACCACTGAAAAAATGATTGATCATTAGCTACAATTAAATCAATGTCTACATCTACTTTATAATGTCCTATTCTCTGTCCAAGTTTATAATAGTCATGTAAATCTTTAAGTAATTGTTGTTGGAACTTTATAACTTTTATCCATAGAGTTGGATAAACTTCCTTAACTTCACTCAGAAGATTCCTACTCATATCAAAAATCTGAACACAATAAAAAAGTAGAGATTTTCTTAAACGCTCAGGATAAGCTAAATCTTTATCAAAAAGAACAGTTTTATAATCCCCAATAGAGGTTAATTTATAATTAATAGCAGCTTCAATCATGGATTCTTTGGATTCAAAATGATTATACAACGTAGTTTTACTAAGATTAAAATCAGAAGCCATTTTAGACATAGAAAAATTTTTTATGCCGTGTTTTTGAAAATATACAAGAAGTTTTAAAGTGTAACCAGCCTTAATTCTTTCATCAACGTATCTTTTCTTTACTGTAGATTTTCTGCCCATTTTTTTAAAGTTATTAACTTTTTGGGTATTTCTTTCAAGAATACTACATGAAATAAAAGTCCTAATTTGTAATAATTTGTAATTTCACCGCCCAACTAATTAAATTAGGATTATGCAACGCTCCTACTTAGAATTCGAAAAACCAATTGAAGAAATCAATGAACAAATTGCCCAAACACAAGAAATTGGTGAAAAGGGAAAAGTAGACATCAATGCTACTATAGTTGATCTTGAAAAAAAACTAAGTACAACTACCAAACAAATTTTTAATAATTTGTCCCCATGGCAAAAGGTTCAATTAAGTAGACACCCAGATAGGCCTTATACCTTAGACTACATCAAAAGTATCACTAATGGTAATTTCCTTGAACTTCATGGAGACCGTAATGTAAAAGACGACAAAGCCATGGTGGGTGGTTTTGGAGAGATAGACGGAAAAACTTACATGTTTATTGGACAACAAAAAGGGAGGAATACCAAAGAAAGAAAATATAGAAACTTTGGTATGGCCAATCCTGAAGGCTACCGAAAGGCATTAAGATTGATGAAATTAGCAGAAAAATTTAACAAGCCTATCGTTACTTTTATTGATACTCCTGGTGCTTTTCCAGGACTAGAAGCGGAAGAGAGAGGTCAAGGAGAAGCTATTGCTAGGAACTTATATGAAATGATGCTTCTCAAAGTTCCGGTTATATGTATAGTGATTGGCGAAGGTGCATCTGGTGGTGCATTAGGTATTGGGATTGGAGACAAAGTAATTATGTTAGAAAACACCTGGTACTCTGTAATATCTCCTGAATCTTGCTCCTCTATTTTATGGAGAAGCTGGGATTACAAAGAAAATGCTGCAAATGCATTGAAATTAACTGGAAAAGACATGCTAAAGCAAAAACTTATAGATGGCATCATAAAAGAACCTATAGGTGGAGCTCATGCTGAGCCAGAAAAAATGGCTAAAAAATTAAAAACTGAAATTAAGAAACATATTTCAGCACTTGAAAAATTATCTCCTCAGGAAAGGGTAAATATTAGAACTGAAAAGTTCAGTAATATGGGCAATTAATTACTTATTGTAATAGATTAGTATATTCTCAATACTATCGGAAGAAGCATAGGATTTATACATACCTAACTGTTCATTGAAAAAGTGTAATTGTTGAGCATCAGAGATTAATAAATCTCCAGAAATATCTTCGTAAGCTATATTGTAACAAGGGAAATTATCAATTAAGTGTAACATTTGATAATTGGAATAGTTAAACCTATATAAACCATTGTTTGTAGTGATGTATAAATAGTCATTTTTCTTAAATGCATCATAGCAAAATGTGTTCATTACTTCAATTTCAACCCACAATTGGTGACTTGTAATATCATAATTAATTAGTGAAAACTTATTAGCTTGTTGAGTAAGAACATAATACAATGAACCATTGACTTTTCCTATTTTAATAATTTCCCCATCAATAGCAGTACGATTATATTCTAATCCACTATTACCACTAAATAAAACCAACCATCTAGTAAATATGTTCGCATAGGTATCTACCATGTAGTAATCTCCAAATAATTCATCTTCAGTCCTAATAAAATGGGCAAACCACTCTTGAAATGGAGCAACTATCCCACCAACTTGCAATCCGTTCTTATTATAATGCCTTATCAAACCATCACCATTAGAAATATTCAACTGTGTGCCATCATCGTTTAAAAAAACATCTTGAAAAAAAGAATAAGTAGACGGTATAATGGGAATTTCCCATAATTGAGTAAAAAAACTAGTTTCTATTGCCTCTCCTAAATTATCTGTGCCCACAAACAAGTATTGATACATTGAATTTGCTATAGAGACTTGATGTTTTCCAGTAATTTCCTTTTTTAGTTCAAATATTCCAGAAGAATCTAATTTATTTAATTGGGTATTAACTAAGGATGATGTAACAGTATATATACCTGAAAGTTCTCTGGGAATTTCACTTAAATTGATAGTAACATAAGAAGTGGAGAAATTTTCTTCTACATCTATAGCTTTAACTCTTATGTAAAATACACCCGAACTAATTAAACTATTATTAACTTGAATAGTCTCATTAAAACTATATGATTTTCCAGTTACATCTAAATAAATGGTTGATGTAATTGGAATTAAATCATCATCAATAATGGATATTTCTAATTCATTTAATGCTCTATTATCCGAAATTTCACCAGTAATTGTTATTGATGTTGGCAGTTGATATGAACTATAGTTAAGTGGAGAATTAATGGTCACATCAGGAGGCGAATTATCTTTTTTTTGACATGAAAAGAAACAGACACAAAAAAAGAATCCAATGAAATTTAATTTTAGAAGATGGGTTACTAACATTTGTTAATAAAGTTATTTGATAATTTTTAAAGCAGCAAAAAGAAAAGAACAATATATATTAAGTTACATTTGTCACATGGCAGAACGCATAGAAATTTCAAATAAAAAAGCCCTTAGAACATTTTCAAAACCATCCGATATGTCAAGTATTGGAAAATTACCTCCTCAAGCACTTGAGCTTGAAGAAGCAGTTTTAGGAGCGCTTATGCTTGAAAAAGCTCCTTTGAATGACGTTATAGACATCATACATAGGCCTGAAATTTTTTATAAAGATGCGCACAAAAAAATTTATGAATCCATTCAAGAACTTTTTTCTGCTTCAGAAAGTATTGATATTCTTACTGTAACCCAAAAACTTCGATCAAAAGGCGAACTTGACCATGTTGGTGGTGCATACTACATCTCTCAATTAACCAATAGAGTTGCATCAGCAGCACATGCAGAAGCACATGCAAGAATTTTAGTTCAAAAATTTATTCTTAGAGAGCTCATTAGAATATCCGGGAAAGTCATTCAAAATGCCTATGATGAGACAACAGATGTTTTTGATTTGCTAGATGAAACTGAAAGTGAATTATTTGCAGTAGCTGAGGGTAACATTCGAAAAGATTATGAATCAATGGCCTCACTGCTGTTTAAAGCTCAAAGTGAGATAGAAAATGCCATGCTAAGAGAGGATGGTGTTAGTGGTGTTGGTACAAGTTTTACAGAACTTGACAAAATAACTTCAGGATGGCAAAAGTCAGACATGATTGTGATAGCTGCTCGTCCTGGTATGGGAAAAACTGCTTTTGTACTTTCTATGGCTAGAAATGTAGCTGTTGACCATCAAAAACCAGTCGCTATTTTTTCCCTAGAAATGAGTTCCATACAATTGGTAAACAGACTAATTTCTGGAGAAGCAGAAATACCAGCTGAAGACATAAGAAGAGGTAATTTTTCCAAAAATGAATTTGAACAGTTTTTTGAACGTACTAAAGCACTTTCTGAAGCCCCAGTTTATATTGACGACACTCCTGCCCTATCCATATTTGAGCTTAGAGCAAAATGCAGGAGATTAAAACAACAACATGACGTACAACTAATCATTATTGATTACTTACAACTCATGTCATCAGGAGGAAAAGGAGGCAATAGAGAACAAGAAATAAGCAATATTTCTAGATCTATAAAAGAAATTGCTAAAGAATTAGATGTTCCAATTATAGCCTTATCTCAGCTAAGTAGATCCGTTGAGACAAGAGGAGGTGATAAAAGACCTATGTTATCTGATTTAAGAGATTCAGGCGCTATTGAGCAAGATGCTGATATAGTTTGTTTTATTTACAGACCTGAATATTATCAACTTACAGAATGGCCTGATGGTACACCATGTAATGGACAGGCTGAAATTATTGTAGCAAAACACCGAAATGGTTCATTAAAAGACATTCGTTTGAAATTTGTAGGTAAATACGCTAAATTTTCTAACCTGGATGGTTTAAGCCAGGATGATTTTATGTTTAATTCAGACCTTAAACCAAATGACAACTTTGGAGATGACATGTCATCATACACATTACCATCAAAAATGAATGATGACCCAGATGATGATGCCCCGTTTTAACACATTTTAAAAAAAATTCTACTTAATTTTATCTTGTAATGTATTTTAAAACTATTGCCTATTCACTTCTGATGCTAGTGGGTTTAAACATTTATGCATCAAAAATCTTGATCCCCATGGATGAGGAAAATCAAATGAATCACCTCAAGGCTTATGGTATAGCCTATTGGGTACTACAAAATGATATAGAAGTAGAATGGTTACTCAATTATAAAGGTGGAAGTTTTTTAATTGGTAATTACACATCCATTCAGGAAGAATGCACCATTCGAGGGGTCTCTTTTGAAATAATTACAGATGCAAAAGTAAAAGCCATTAAAACTGAAATCAGTCATCCAGAAGTCAACATGGAAGTAGTTAAACTTGAAAAGGCACCAAAAATAGCGGTTTATACCCCTCAAGGAAAACAACCATGGGATGATGCAGTAACACTTGTATTAACTTATGCTGAAATCCCATATGACGAAATATATGATAAAGAAGTCATTGAAAATCAGTTAATGAAATATGAGTGGCTTCATTTACATCATGAAGATTTCACAGGTCAATATGGAAAGTTTTACCGCAATTATAAAAATGCACCATGGTATAAAAACCAACAATTGCAAGCAGAAAAAAGTGCACAATCTCTTGGGTTTGATAAGGTTTCTCAACTCAAACTACAAGTTTCTAAAAACATTAAAGAATTTGTGGCTGGTGGTGGTTTTCTTTTCACCATGTGCTCGGGTACAGATTCCTATGATATTGCACTATCTGCTGAGGGAGTTGATATTTGTGAGCATATGTTTGATGGTGATAAAGCAGATCCTTCTGCTCAAAATAAATTGAACTACAATAGCACATTAGCTTTTAAGAATTTTAGATTAAAAATGAATCCTCTTGAATATGAATTTTCAGATATAGATGGAACAACTTTACATAAAATACCTGAAAATCAAGATCTTTTCACTTTGTTTGAGTTTTCTGCTAAATGGGACATTGTACCAACTTTATTGTGTCAAAATCATACAAATGTGATTAAAGGATTTATGGGACAAACAACTGATTTTAAAACATCATTGATAAAATCAGATGTGCTCATCATGGGGGAATCTAAAGCGCTTAAAACTGCAAGATATATTCATGGTGAATTCGGAAAAGGACAATGGACATTTTACGGTGGACATGATCCAGAGGATTATAGACATTACGTAAATGATCCACCTACTGATTTAAACTTATATCCAAACTCTCCTGGGTATCGACTAATCCTTAACAATATTTTATTTCCTGCAGCCAAAAAGAAAAAACAAAAGACATAATTATCTTATGAGGGTAATGTGACCTTTTCTATTGAAATATTCTCCGTTAACTGTTTTAAATTCCATCCAATAAATATATACCCCTACAGAAGCTAATTCACCTGTAGCCTGATATGTTCCATCCCAAAATTGATTATAATCATTAAGTTCATAAACCAATTGACCTAATCTATTAAAAATACTTACTTTATATTCTGTAAAATCATGTAAATTCATTACAGGCTTCCACAACTCATTTATTCCACCAATATAAATGGCATTTGGGATAGAAACCATAGGCTGTTGCTGAATGCACACTTTATTAGATTCACTAAAACTTTCCATACTAAAAGAGTTCAATACTTCCTTTGCTTGAATTTTATAGCAAATAAGTCCATTAAAAGGTTCTACAATAAAACTTCCAATGTCATGTTCGAAATAATGGTTAGTAGAGTCAACAATAGCTATTGATTGAAAACTTGGGTTTAAATTTACATTTGCTAAAACTTCATAGTGATCTACTCCAAATTCCCAATTCCTGTAGGCATTCCATTGGAGTGATTTCATAACATAATCATCATCGTCCACAGAAAGTAAAATAGATGTTCCAATGTTAGAGAAACCTACTTCATTATCACATGCATCTATAACTGAAACTTGATACATATATGAATGATTATTTGGATCAACAGAAAAGTCCTTATAAGTGTATGGGAAAAGAGGATTAATATCGTTATGAATCAAATTATATGAAATACCATTATTATCAGATTTATAAAACCTTACTTCCTTAACCCCTGCACCATTTTCTCCCTGATAGGTTACCTCAATAGTATCTTCAACCACATTAACATTGGATAAATATGAATATTGAGGAATAGGATTTTGTAAAGCATAAAAATCAATTTGATTAGATAATGAAGAGTATGGGTCAGACGAAGCATTTGCATTTACAATAAATGAATAATTCAAATTTCCATTTTGTATAAAATAATCAAAACTTGTGTTCGCAGTAGTAGAGGCTAAAACCCATGGAGATAGTTCATTTTTAACGTAAATCTCATAATTATCCAACCCATTGGCCCAATTGATGTAGGGATTCCAATTTAATGAAGCTAAACCAGTACACTGATCATAACTTGAAGTTAAATTAATATTTTGATGTTCCAATCCAGCAGGGCTAGTGTTGTATTGAGGAGGAATACCATAACTACAACTATCCATTGCAGCAATAGCATATTGTACCACTTGATTTGAAAAAGTAAGTGAACTGGTATCAACATATTGATTGGATAATCTCCCATAAACAGTATCAATAGGAGCCCATGCACCATTGTTAAATTTAAAAACAATGTAAGCTGAAACATCCATAGCTGAACTAGGGGACCAATTAATTAGCATATGATTATTTGAGGTATCATTAGTTACTTCGTATATAACTGGTGGATCAGGAGCTTGTTGGTCTTGGATATAACCTCCGTCTATGTTTGAAATAAAAGTGCAATTGTCTGTAATCAATTTTACTCTATAATTAATCCACTCTGCACATACATCTATAGACTCTGTTGTACTAGTAGAGTCCTTTGATAGGTTCTTCACATGATTCCAAACAGCATTGGTAGGGGGATTTGTAGGATATGATTTTTCTAATACGTAAAAAGAATTAGCCGGAAGTGAATCAGGATGCATAGGATGATTCCAACTTAATGAAACAGTTCCATCGAATTGATTCACTAAATCAAAATAAATACTTGAAATGGTGTCGCTAAATATGTTTTGACTTCCTCCTGCACCAAAATAGGTTTTTATATAATAAGTGGAACTATCATTAGCCGCATAATAATTTGGATATGTAAATGTATTTATAGTTGGGTCATTAATTGAACCAATGTACATGTAGCCTGTACCAGTATCTGCATAAAATTGGTGTTCAAAAAAATTACTAATTCCTAAATTATTTTGATCCCAAATTATAGTCAATTCTCCAACCTCATTAATTTGAATGCAAAAACAAGCTGAATTTGCACATGGATATAATGGAGGCTTAATTGTCTTTGCAAAAAATGAAAAAACAAAAAAAATCAGTGAAATCAGGGGAATTATATGAGTAAATCGATGAAAAATATTGGAATAATTTATTTATGTAAAATAACGTGTAAATCTTAAAAAAGTTGCCATTTATTGTATAATTGAACTTTTAATTATTTTACCATTAAAGCATTTTTTGCTTCATTAAATTCAGTCATTATTTGACGTACTATTTCTCCAGCTGGTAAAATATGCTTTAACTGGGATGCAGCTTGACCAATTTCCAACTCTCCATTGGTCATATCACCCTCAAACATGCCCAATTTGGCTCTACCTCTTCCCAATGTTCGTTTTAATTCTTCTACATCACCATCATTTTGATAAATTTTTTCAATTTCATGATAAAATTCATTTTTTATCAAACGAACAGGTGTGATTTCTTTTAGGGTTAGCTTTGTCTCCCCTTCATTTAAATCAAGAATCTTGTTTTTAAAATTAAGATGTGCTGATGACTCTTGAGAGGCAACAAATCTTGTTCCCATTTGAACACCATCTGCACCTAAAACCATTGCTGCAAGCATTCCCCTTCCATCAACAATACCTCCAGCTGCAATTAATGGAATATTAATAGCTTTAGCTACATCTGGAATTAAACAAAATGTAGTAGTTTCTTCTATTCCATTGTGCCCCCCTGCTTCAAACCCTTCTGCGACAATGGCATCAACACCTGCCTCTTGAGCTTTTAAGGCAAACTTTACACTAGATACTACATGAACTACTTTAATTTGATTCTTTTTTAGTTCTCTAGTCCAAGTCTTTGGGTTACCTGCAGAAGTGAATACAATGGGTACTTTGTGAGAAATAATGGTCTCAATATGTTCTTCAGCATTTGGATATAAAAGCGGTAGGTTAACTGCATATGGAGCATTAGTATGAGACTTACACTTTATTATATGCTCATTTAAAACTTCAGGATACATTGATCCAGAACCAATAATACCTAAACCACCTGCATTACTAACTGAGCTTGCTAATTCCCAACCACTACACCAAATCATTCCTGCTTGAATAATTGGAAATTGAATATTAAAAAGGTCAACTATTTTATTTTTCATATGTCTAATATGTGATTATCATTCATGAATGATGCAGTCAAAGATATTTTAAAATCAAATATGTTTACTTACAATTTTTGGATTCCTAACAGATTTAGTACTTTTGAATCATGTCATTAAAACTTAGAGTCGTTTTATTGCTTTTGAGTCTTAATCAATTGGTGATTTTTTCTCAATACAATTTTGAAATGGGATTAAGTGTTGGTGCAGCAAACCATTTTGGAGAAATTGGAGGTAAAAATACAGAAGCAAAAGGCTTTGTTGGTGATTTACTGCTTAAGCAAACTACTCCATCAGCAGGTTGGTTTGCTAGATATAAAATCACACCTCATTTTTTCGCTTATTCAAGTTTAAGTTATGTTAGATTATCAGGAGATGATCAAAATTCTTTAGATGGACCAAGATATTGGAGAAACTTAAGATTTGTAAATAATATCATTGAGTGGACTTCAAAAATAGAATATGTTTTTTTAGACATTCCTGATTTAGGAAGAAAAGGAAGGTACAATACAAGTTTAAATCTCTATGGCTGTATGGGATTTACATTGCTTCACCACAGCCCCAGAGGAAGTCTTGATGGCAAAAACTGGGTTAATTTAAGACCAATGCAAACTGAAGGTTTCCCCTATAAAAGAGTTGTGTTTGGTGCACCTTTAGGTGGTGGATTAATTATTACGCACAATAGATACACAAGATTTGGTTTAGTACTAAATTATGTCAAAACATTTACAGATTATTTAGATGATATCTCCAATATATATGTAGACCCTTCTATTTTACCAACAACTGATGCTGCAGCTTACGCTAACCAATCAACCGGAATTGTTCCTGAAGCGCAAAAATATAATTTCATGCCAGGTGAAAGGAGAGGTGACCCAACTGATGATGACAACTATGTCACACTATCATTGACTTACAGCAGATATCTTTTGGGACAGAATAAATATTACAGAAATGCTTCAAGATGGAAAACAAGGCACTATTACTCCCCAAGAGGATTCAAAAGAAGCAAGTCAAGAATTATAAGATCTAAATTCTAAGAAGCTGAGGTAGTTTTCTTATGGGTTTTAAAATAAAAGTGAACCAATAAGGACTAATATCATGTTCATCCCATGCTTTCTTATCATTTCGATTAGCCCTCCACCTGTTAGATAAACTAACATTACTAGCCCCTCCTATTCTCATCCTTGTTATAGTTTTAGGTAAATATTTATTTGACAATTGATTAACTTCCAGCATTCTCAACATGAGTTCATAATCTGCAGATGTAGCTAAATGAAGGTGATAAACTCCATATTCTTTATAAGATGATTTTTTAATAAAAAAACCAGGATGTGGAGGCATCCAACCCCACTTAAATTTACCATGAATATATTTACCAGCTCTCCACTTTCTAACCACTTTACTTAAATCATCTTGTTTGACATACTCAATGTCTCCATAAACAATTGAAACCCCATCTGTAAAGCTCTGCATAATCAATGATATTACATATTGATTTTCATAAACATCATCAGCATTTAAGATTCCAATAACATCGCCTGTTGCTTTTGCAATTCCTTTATTCATGGCATCATAAATGCCCTTGTCTTTTTCAGAGATAAGACAGTCAATCCTGTCATTAAAATTCTGAATTATATTTAATGTTTGATCAGTAGAAGCGCCATCAATTATTATGTATTCAATATCAGGGTAGTCCTGCTCCAATACTGATTCTATAGTATCTTTTATATATTTCTCAGCATTATAGCAAACAGTTATAATAGATACTTTCACTCCTTAATATCTCTAGATTTGACTTTTTCTGCAGGATTTCCTCTGTATATTGAATAAGCTTGCATGTCTTTTGAAATAGTTGAGCCTGCTGTTAATATTGCATGTGTTCTAGCAACTACACCAGGACAAACAACTGATTTAGCCCCTATCCAAACCCCGTCTTCTAAAACTATAGGCTTAACGACCAAATCAAATGTAACTTTGGTGTAATCATGATTTCCACAGATTAATAATGCCCCTTGTGAAACACAACAATGATCTCCAATAATTACAGAGTCTAAATTATCAATCCACGCACCTTCGCCAATCCAAACATGATCTCCCAGTTGAAGTTTCCAAGGATATTTAATATTTACGTTTGGTTTGATAATGACATTTTTACCAATTTTTGCACCAAAAACTTTAAGTACTATCCTCTTTATTGAATAAGAAGTGAAAAAACTCGATTTAAAGACCAAGATATTAGTGAAATACCAAAATACTCTCACAAATATATTTCCAGATGAATAATGGTTATTGTTATATTTTGAAAGATCAGTTTTCAAATCTATTTATTATTCATTAAACAGTTGAATATAGTCATTTTTAAAGATAGCCGGATCTATATATTTTTCATAATATGTTCTTGCACCCCGACTCATTTGCTTTTGCTCCTGCTTCGATTTATTGAAAATCTCATTTAACTTTTCAATAAAATTTTTTTCATTCATAGGTATTCTAAAACCTGCCTGAAATAATTCTAATTTTTCCCATGGACATGATTCAGATATCAGAACAGGCACACCATGACCTAGTGCCTCAGCAATGCTATGACCATAATTTTCATTTAAAGATGTTGATACAAATAAGGTAGAATGCTGAAGTAAATCTTTAATACTACCATAAGATTTTGCTCCTAAAAATTGAACAGAAATATGAGGTGGTAATTTTTCAACCGCCTCTAATAATTGCCTGTAGTATAACTTATCTTCTATTATCCCTACAATAAAATATTCACATTGAAAGTTGCATTTTTGAAGAACATTTAAAAAAAAATGAATGTTTTTAATCTTATTTATTCTACATACAGATATTATACGGAAAGCATTTGATTCTTCTTCTTTAAAATCAATTTTTCGAGATAAATTTGGTATAATTTTATTTTGATTAATGACTGCGTGGTTTTTCGCTTGATTAAACTCCACTTTATTAGAAAAATGCCAATACACATTTTTATAAACTCCTAAAAGGCGCATTGCCATTAAAAAGCATTTCTTTTTTAAAAATTTAATTTTTAAGGCTTCATTTATGAGCATACCCCTAGGAGAAATGATAAGATTATATTTTTTTCGAAATAAGAAAAGAGGCCAAACAGAGTAAAATTTTGAAAAAATACCGTTTATGTAAATTTTATCTGGGTTAATCTCATTAACTATTTGCTTTAGGGTATCTCTTTTTTCCTGATTTTCTCTTAAATACCTTACATGAACCTTATTTAATTTTAACCAACTATCATATATTATGTCTTTTAAAGGTTCATTATTAAGATCTTTATCTGATGTAACTATATAAAATGAAATTTCATCACCAATTAAATCACTCAAGTTTTCAACTGAACTAATAGGCCCTCCAGCTTTATAAGCAGGCCTATACCAATCTATAAATACCAAAACCTTAATCATTAATTTGGTGTAAATTATTTGCTGCAGTCCATTGACTAAAAATAACTAAGGTCCAAATTTTTATCCAGTGTGCATTTGGTTTACCTGCCAAAAATGAATGCCAAAATTGCCTAATGAATCGCATATTAATTTGAGGAAAACGCTCCAAATCTAACAAGCATTGTTCACAAAAAGATTGTAATTCATTTTTCATCCACTTTTCAATTGGCATTACAAACCCCATCTTTTTTCTATCTATTATGTTTTTTGGTATCCAACCATCAATGGCATCAATTAACAATTGTTTTTGCAACCGACCTGTTTTAAATTTATCTGGTAGAGCAAGTACATATTCCACTAAATTATGATCTAAAAAAGGGACTCTTATTTCTAATGAATGTGACATACCCATTTGATCAGCATCTCGCAAAAGCACATGTTGCAAATAACACTCCATCTCTAACATGGATAACTTAGAATAAAAAGGCCATACTGTATCATCACCAATATATTCATGAAACCATTTATATGAAAAACTAGGGGAATTATTGGAACAGCTAGGACATAATTGCTGAATTTCTTTAGCAGAAAATGATTTCCTGAAATAGGGATAGAAATGATCTATTGAAATGAATTTCTGATTTAAAATAGAAGCTATTTTATCCCCCTTTAAACCTGGATATATTTTTTTCAACGAAGAACCAACTGCTTTTTTTATAATGGGTGGAAATGATTGAATCCACTTACTATCTTCAAATTTTTTAGCCAAAGCATAAAATGGATAACCTAAAAATAGCTCATCTGACCCTGTTCCAGAAAGTG
>CAJWIX010000042.1 GCA_913042175.1 uncultured Flavobacteriales bacterium | reverse complement strand
ATCTTATTGTCTATAATCGATGGGGCCAAGTACAGTTCATTTCTACTGGAAATAATCTAAAATGGGATGGAAGAAATAGTGTAGGAAATGAATCTCCTAACGGAATTTACTTTTACACAATTAAAATTAAAGACAAAACATACAACGGTTCCTTAAATATATTTAGATAATTTAACGGAGTGAAAACTAAATATTGGATTCAAGCAGCGAGGCTAAGAACACTTCCTTTAGCACTATCATGTATTCTTATGGGTGCTGGATTAGCTAAATTATGCGCTTTTGAAATCACTTTATCAACTTTTTCACTTGCCATTATAACTACTCTTCTTCTACAGGTACTCTCTAATTATGCCAATGATTATGGAGATGGAATTAAAGGGACAGATAAATTGAGAGAAAACCAAGACCGAATGGTACAATCAGGAAAAATATCCAAGAAATCAATGAAAAATGCCATTGTTATATTGAGCATTTGCACTTTTATTTCTGGTTTATCATTGTTATATTTTTCTCTTGATTTTGATAAAATCAAAATCATATTATTTTTCCTTATACTTGGAATAAGTGCAATAATTGCTGCCATAAAATATACCGTAGGAAATTCTGCATATGGTTATATTGGTTTAGGAGATTTTTTTGTGTTTATTTTTTTTGGAGTCATCGGAGTATCAGGTAGCTTTTATCTCTTTACACATACAATACATGCAGTTGTTTTACCCGGTATCTTTTTTACTGGTTTTCTTAGCTGTGCCGTTTTAAATTTAAATAATATGAGAGATGTTGATAGTGACACTCAACACGGAAAGCGAACCCTTGTTGTAATGTTAGGATTGAAAGGAGCAAAAATATATCATTATATTCTTTTACTGCTTTCATTGGCATCATTTCTAGTGATCATTATGTTATCGAATAACAACTTATTTTTCATATCTACAATCCCATTAATTTTAGTGTTAATTAATTTAAAAAACGTGATTGTCAATAGAAATGTCAATGAATTGGATGGAGAGTTAAAAAAGATTGCTTTTAGCTGTTTTTTATCTTGCTTGACTTTCTACGTGCTCACTCAATTACTAGTTGATTCCTTGGCTATTTAACCAGTTTTTGTACTTATTGTAATTTTTCAAATGTTCATTATAAGTTACTGCAAAACTATGGTTTGCTTTATAAGATGGCTCTGCACACATGTATATGTAGTTATGTTTTTCATAGTTTAATACCGCATCAATAACTGATGGCTCAGGAATATAAATTGGACCTGGGGGAAGTCCCTCATATAAATAAGTATTATAAGGAGAATCATAGCTTAAGTGTTTTCTAAGAACCCTTTTTAATTGTGGTTTGTTTAATGCAAATTTTACTGTTGGATCAGCCTGCAATTTCATGTCAATTTTTAATCTGTTAATATATAAACCAGCTATAGTTTTATGTTCTTTATAATTGGCTTGTTGTTCCATTTGAACAATTGAGGCTAGTGTGGTTACTTCCGATGGTTTTAGGTTTAATGAACTTGCTTTATTTTTTCGTGTTGCTGTCCAAAAATCTTTATAATGATTAGCCAGTAGCTCCATTAGATTTTCTGTACTAATATTTTTGTAAACCTCTAAAGTAGTTGGAATGAAAAATGTTGGAAATGATTGAGCTGTAAAGCCAAACTTTTCATGAGTCTTATTATCATTAAATACTTTAATAAGTTCTGTTGAGTCAACATCAATTTGTTTTGCGAGTCTACCTGCAAGAGATGCTAAATTTCTACATGAAGGTATGTACAAGTCAACAATTAATTGCTTTCGCATTAAATACAGTTGATTGAGTAAAGTGCTAGCGTTCCACTTCTTTTTTAATGAATACTTACCTGGCATTAAAGTGTCATCTTCATAATTTTTAAATGAAATCAGCTTTTTAAGAGAAACTGAAGAATCAATATAACCATTAGATAATAGAACACTATCAACCTTAGTTAATGGGACTTTTTCCGCAATTCTAAATGATGATTTATCATTTTCAAATTTTAAAATATCCTTTTTACTTAATTGGTATAATTCAAAATATGGAAATAAAACGTAAAAAAGAATGGATACTACGCTCAGAAAAACAATGAATTTAAATGCTCTTTTCAAATTATTTTAATTCTTTCAAAGTAAAATCACTGTATTCAAAAAGTTTTACAACCTTATTTTCAAAGCCATTGTTTATTCCTATTTGTTGGAAATCACTATTGTTATAATGACCAACATATTTTAAGGAATTATCTGATTCAACGGGATAAACAGCATTTATCATAGAGTTTAATAGATCATATCCCAAAAATGAATTTTCATGAGGAATCATTGAAAATTTTTCCTGATAATTATTAATAAAATCTAAAGTAAATTCGTCATTATAATCAATCATACCACTAGATGAAAATTTGATATTAAATTGATTCTTGTACTTTATATCAATAGTACTCATGTCAAAAATCTTCTGAAAACTTAAAATAGTGAAAGATGATTTGTGAAATTTTTCCGAATTAGATAATTCTAAAACATCATTAAAAACATAAGTTAAGAAAGGAATGTCATTAGCTGCAACAACAAATAAATTTTCTTTTTTTCTATCAATTTCTTTTTGCGCTTTATAAGTAGGTTTACCTCTAGTTAACTCAACAACAGTCAAGGAATCAATTTCAAAAACAGAATCATTAACAGCAATAGTGTCCAAAAACCTTTCAGCAATTATTTTAGCATATGCAGCACTTTTTTTATCTTCTTTATTTGAAACTAAAATAATATTATAATCATCTTTTTTAGCCTTCAAATAATTTCCAATTTCAGCAGATTGGGTAACTTTTGAAGGAAAAAACTTATACATATTAGGATACCTAAAAAGAGCTTGATTTGGTATATCAAAAGGAGTTATCATAGGTATGTTAAGTGTTCTTGAAAAACCTCTTATTAACTTAATATTCTTTGAATATATGGGACCAATAATTAAATGGGAATTCTTGAAAGTAGAATCTTGAATTATATTTTTTATTTCGTTAGTATCATATTTTGTATCATAAACATTTAGGTCTATTTGATATCCTTTTTTCTTCAACTCATCTAAAGCAAGGGAAATCCCATTGTATATATACATAGAGTTTCTAGTTCTGTTAGACAAATAGCAATAAGATGGATCAAGACCATTAGCCATAAGGGAATCTGATTCATCAACCTGGAAAGGAAGAAGTAATGAAATAACTAACTTATTATCATAAAACTCTGAATGTGAAACAGAAATTATAGTATCAAAATAGTTAGTGAGTGAGTCTAAGTCACAGTCGTTTATTTTATAAACAATTTTAATTTCCATATCTTTTTGTAGCCCTTTCTCTTCAAGAATAGGATTTGTTTTTATTATAGAAGATAAAGGAACTCCATAAGTATTAGCTATACCATAAAGGGTTTCTTTTCGCTTAACTTTATGTATTATTAATGTATCACATAGGCTTAAAAGAGGATGTGGAGGATGTTTAACCATTGGTTTAACAATATTGTTAGTATCTGCTAAAATATTTGGTATAAAAATTACCTGCTCAATTTTAAGTTCATTAGTATTAAGTTGATTGTATGTTTTAATTACATCAACTTCAACTCCATATATTTTTGCAATTGACCATAAGGTTTCCCCTTTGATTACTTTATGCTTTTTAATAGATGTATCTTGTTTTTGACTTATTGAATCTTTAACTAAAACAGGAATTTTTAAAATCTCCCCTTTTTTAATACCATCACTAGCAGATGGATTAAAATCAAAAAATAAATTGAGATCAATTTTATACTGTTTTGCAATACCAAAACTAGTCTCTCCTTTCTTGACTTCATGATTGAAATAATTAGAAGTATCAGAAATTTGGGCAAATACACTTTGGTATATAGTAAGCAATAAAATTGCAGTTAAAAACCTATATGATTGTTTTATTATTCCCATTCTATAGTAGCAGGTGGTTTTGAGCTTATATCATAAGTAACTCTATTAATACCTTTTACACGGTTTATAATCTGATTTGAAACTTCAGCCAAAAATTCATATGGCAAATGACACCAATCAGCAGTCATGCCATCAGTTGAACTTACAGCTCTTAAAGCAACTGCATTTTCATAAGTTCTTTCATCCCCCATTACACCAACAGATTGAACTGGAAGTAAAATTGCGCCAGCTTGCCATACATCATTATATAAACCATGTTTTTTCAATCCTTCTATAAATATATAATCAACCTCTTGCAAAATCCGTACCTTTTCTGCATTAACATCTCCTAAGATACGAATACCAAGTCCTGGTCCTGGGAAAGGATGCCTATTTAAAATTATTTCAGGAAGTTGAATAGATTTACCCACTCGCCTTACTTCATCTTTAAAAAGAGTTTTAAGTGGTTCTATAATTTTCAGCTTCATGTAATCTGGTAAACCTCCAACATTATGATGAGATTTAATTGTAGCTGAAGGGCCATTTACAGAAACCGATTCAATAATATCTGGATAAATAGTTCCTTGAGCTAACCACTTAACATTGTTTAATAATTGTGCTTCTTGATCAAATACATCAATAAATGTTTTACCTATAGCCTTTCTTTTGTCTTCAGGATCTTTTAGACCAGCTAAAGCATCATAAAAAATTTGTTTTGCATCAACTCCTTTAACATTAAGTCCAAGAGACTTGTATTTATCAAGAACATCAGAAAATTCATTTTTTCTTAATAATCCATTATCTACAAAAATACATGTTAGTTGACTTCCAATAGCTTTGTGAAGTAGTAATGCAGCAACACTAGAATCAACCCCACCACTAAGACCTAAAACAACATGTTCATTTTTAACTGTATTTCTGATTTCTTCTACCGTTGAATCTACGAAAGAATCTGGAGTCCAGTTTTGTGATGTTTTGGCAATATTGATAACAAAATTAGAAATCAATGTTTTACCTTCTGTTGTATGATAAACTTCTGGGTGAAATTGAATACCCCATATATCTCTATCTAAAAACCTATATGCTGCATTTTTAACATCTTCAGTTCTAGCGATATTAATTACGTAGTCTGGAGTATCAGTGATTGTGTCTCCATGGGACATCCACACTTGAGATTCTGATGAAATATTATCTAAAAGAGGATCTTGATGATTTTTTATTTTAAGCATAGCTCGACCATACTCTCTGGTTTCTGATTTTTGAACCTTTCCTCCATAATGATGAATTAACCACTGTGCACCATAGCAAATGCCTAATAAGGGAATTTTATCTATAATGTTTGAAAGTTCTGGTGTTGGCGCATCTTCTTGTCTTACAGAAGAAGGACTTCCTGATAAAATCACACCTGAAACATTTTCTAATGAGGGGATTTTATTATAAGGATGGATTTCACAATAAACATTGAGTTCTCTCACTCTTCTTGCTATTAGTTGAGTGTATTGTGAACCAAAGTCAAGTATCAGAATTTTGTCAATCATATGCAAATCTAATCAACCCATAGAAATAGTGTTAAGATTGCTATTTTTTTTGTTGAAAAATAAATGGTTAATTACTTTTATGAATTAATGACAAAAAAACCATTATTAGTTGTTATTGCTGGACCAACTGCTGTTGGAAAGACCTCAATGTCAATTGAAGTTGCACAACATTTAAACTGTCCTATTATTTCTTGTGATAGCAGACAATTCTATAAAGAACTTGATATTGGTGTGGCTAAACCTAGTAAAGAAGAGTTAAACTTAATTCAACACCATTTTATTGGCAATAAATCAATACATGAATTGTATTCAGCTGGTCAATTTGAAAATGATGTACTGAACTGGCTTGATGAATATTTTAAAGGAAATAATATAGTTATCATGACAGGTGGTTCAGGAATGTATATAGATGCTGTTTGTAATGGGCTTGACGAACTTCCAAAAAATGAAAAAATTAGATCTAAATTAAATGATGCATTTAAAGCTAAAGGGCTTGTACATCTTCAAGAAAAATTAAAGAAACTTGACCCTAAACATTTCAATAAAGTTGATATTCATAATCCTCAACGCGTAATAAGAGCTCTGGAAGTTTGTATGTCTACAAACAAACCTTATTCAAGTTTTTTAACCAATAAAAAGAAGATTAGACCATTCAAAATAGTTAAAATACTGTTACACCTTAATAAAGAAAACTTGCATAACAATATTGAGAAAAGAACTGATCAAATGATTATAAATGGACTTTTAGATGAAGCAAGAAGCTTATATCAGCATCAAGACTCGAATGCATTAAATACTGTTGGGTATAAAGAAATATTCAAGTATTTAAATGAGGAAATAAATTATGATGAAGCTGTTGAAGAAATTAAGTCAAATACCAAAAAATATGCAAAAAGACAAATGACTTGGTTCAAAAGAGATAAAGATTATTTATGGGTAGATAATAAAGATAGAAATCTCGCCTTAGAGAAAATTACCTCAATTATTAATGATAATTAATCATTTAAATGGGATAATTCTTTATCAAGAAACAAATTATAAATTATACCATCTGACAATCCTACTTTAGGAACAATAATTTCATTGGCACCTGTCGATTGCATAACCATTTTATAAATTTCTCCAGAAGGAATTATTACATCTGCTCTATCTGGCTTTAATTTTAGTACACGAATTCGATCTTCATAATTATAATTGGATATGTGATCTATGATATTGCATAAGCTTTGGTATGTCATTGGTGCATTAAAATCATGTTTACTTATATTATAAAGTTTATTGATACTACCCCCAGTTCCAATTGCTCTTATTTCATCATTTTTGGTATAGTTTTCTTTTAACCAAAGCTTCATCTGAAGTTTAACATCTTCAGCTTCTTTTCCGGTTAAATACCTTACAGATCCAATTTTAAATGATTTAGATGAAGTTTTAATATTATTCTCTATTAAAGAAAGCTCAGTACTACCTCCTCCAACGTCAATAAATACATAATTTTTAGACGCATCAATAGATGATAAATGAAAATTTGAAAAAATCAATTTAGCTTCTTCTTTCCCTGAGATTATTTCTAAATTAATGTTTGTTTCATTTAGAATACTTTGACAAATGTCATTCCCATTTGTTGCCTCTCTCATGGCGCTTGTTGCACATGCTCTGTAAAAATGAACTTCATTAATTTTCATTAATAGCTTAAATGCCTTAAATGCCTGTACTAATTTTTTTTCAGTTTTTTTAGTGATAAATCCTTTAGAAAAAACATCTTTACCCAATCTAATAGGAATTCTAGTAAGAGATATTTTTTTGAAATAATAGTCATCTTTTGTCAGCACTACTGACTCTTCAATCAACAGCCTAATGGCATTGGAACCAATATCAATAGCAGCAAACCTCATTCAAGTTTAAATATATAATTTTTGATGATGTTTATCAATAATTATTCGCTATGTGTATCTTTACCAGCATTAGCTATTTCTCAATTTTATGAATCTTTGGTCAACATTTCCTACAATAACATCAACTGAATGGAAAGATAAAATCATTCAAGACCTAAAGGGAAAACCATTTAGTGATATAATATGGAAAACTTCTTATGGTGAATTAGATCCAACTGAAATCCCAAATCATACTCTTTCAACTTTATTTAATAGAACGAATGAATTTTGCTGGGAATTAACTGATAGTAAAAATATTAATAGTGCCATTTTAAATATTTTAAAAAATGGAGCCAATTCTGTTTCATTAAAAAACATTTCATTTAACCACGAGGTTTTCAATAATGTAATGAATGATATTATTGACACTCACGTGAACATCGTAAATTTATCTTTTGATGAGCAAAAAAAGTGGGTTGAATGGGTGCGTTCCAACAAATTTAATGGGTCAATAAGGTATGGGTTACAACCTGAATCTTTTTTAAAAAAGAATTATGATTCATCACTAGATATAATTAAAAACATCCAATCAACCATTTTAAATCATCACATGAATTGTTTGCATGTCGATGGCAGCTTTTTTTCAAAAAGAATATATGATTTAGACTATGAACTAGCTTATAGTTTAGCTTATTTAAATGAATGCATTGAAAGTTATAAATCAAACGGCATTTCTATTCCTACTAAATTTATATTTAGTATTGATTTAGGCACTTCTCTATTTGAGGAAATATCAAAGATTAAATCTATTAAAATACTTATTCAAAAATTGATTCAGGTTCATAATATAAGTGCAGAAATTGATATAGAGACTTCATTTAATAACATAAATATAAGTCCCACTGAAAAAGAGCATCATATACTTCGTCTAACTACATCTTGCTTAGCTTCTATGATAGGTGGTGCTAAACGTTGGATTATGAATGATGAAGATGCTGTTTTTAATGGGGATTACTGGAATAAAATATCGTGTAATATACCTATTATACTAAAAGAAGAATCATCTTTATTAAACAATGTAGATGTAACTATTGGAAACCATGTCATCAATAATATAACCAACAAACTTTGCAACAGTGCATGGCAACATTTTAAGCATATTGAAAAAGGTGGTGGTTTTAAAAATTCTTGTTCAAATGGGAAATTCCAATCAATTGTAGAAAAATATGAAGTTGAAAGAATAAATCAGCTTAAAAATAACACTTCAAAATACATAGGATTTAATGTTTATACCAAAGACAAGCCTTCATTACATTTTGATAAAAAATTAAATAATCCTGTAAATCTTAAAGATTTAGTCTAATGAGAGCATCATTTGAAAATATAGATTTAGATTTTGAAAAGGTAAAAGAAAATAAATTTCCGCACGAAGGTTTTGTTGCTGGTATTAGCCCATTTTTAAGAGGTCCCTATTCTACCATGTACATATCTAGACCCTGGACTATTAGACAGTATGCTGGTTTTAGTACTGCAAAGGCTTCCAATGAGTTCTATAGAAAAAATCTTGCTGCTGGGCAAAAAGGACTATCAGTTGCATTTGACCTACCTACACATAGAGGCTATGATTCAGATCACCCCAGAGTTAAAGGAGATGTAGGTAAAGCTGGTGTTGCAATAGATACAGTTGAGGATATGAAAATTCTTTTTGATCAAATACCTTTAGATCAAATGTCTGTTTCAATGACCATGAATGGTGCAGTTATACCTATTATGGCATTTTATATTGTTGCGGCCCAAGAACAAGGTGTAGAATCTTCCAAGTTGTCAGGCACCATTCAGAACGATATACTAAAAGAATTTATGGTAAGGAATACCTACATATACCCTCCTACTGAAAGTATGCGCATTATTGGTGATATCTTTAAATACACCTCTAAGCATATGCCTAAATTTAATTCGATTAGTATTTCTGGATATCATATGCATGAAGCTGGTGCCAATGCTGAACTTGAATTGGCATACACACTTGCAGATGGATTAGAGTATATAAGAACTGGTATAAATGCAGGGCTTAAAATAGATGATTTTGCACCTAGACTTTCGTTTTTTTGGGGAATTGGCATGAATCATTTTCGTGAGATTGCTAAAATGAGAGCTGCAAGACTTCTTTGGGCAAAAATTATCAAAGATTTTAACCCCTCTAATCCAAAATCAATGGCATTAAGAACACATTGCCAAACATCTGGATGGAGTTTAACCGAAGCTGACCCATATAATAATGTTACAAGAACTTGTGTAGAAGCTATTTCTGCTGTTTTGGGTGGGACACAATCTCTACATACTAATTCTTTAGATGAAGCTATTGCTTTACCAAGTGAAAATGCAGCTAGAATTGCCAGAAATACTCAGTTATTTATTCAAGAAGAAACAAATATTACCAAAACAATTGACCCATGGGCTGGATCTCATTATATTGAACTATTAACTCATGAAATAGCAGATAAAGCTTGGGGTTTAATTCAAGAAGTGGAAGATCTTGGTGGAATGACTAAAGCTATAGAATCAGGACTACCAAAAATGAGAATTGAAGAAGCTGCTGCTATTAGACAAGCTAGAATAGATAGTTCTCAAGAATTAATTATTGGAGTAAATGCTTATCAGTCTGAAAATGAACCTGATATTGACACTTTAGAGGTTGATAATGAGCAAGTGATCAAAGAACAAGTAGACCGACTTCAAAGAATTAAAAAAAATAGAAATAATGTTAAAGTTGAAAAAGCTTTAACTGCCATAAGACAATGTGCAAAAAATAAAAATGACAATCTTTTATCTCTTGCTATTGAAGCAGCTAAACATAGAGCTACTTTAGGGGAAATATCAACAGCCATGGAAGATGTTTTTGGAAGATATCAAGCCACAATAAGAACTATTTCTGGTGTATATTCAAATGAACTTATGAATGATGACAATTACAATAAAGCACTTAACCTAACTAAAGAATTTGAAGAAAAATCTGGAAGAAGACCCAGAATTATGATTGCAAAAATGGGGCAAGATGGGCATGATAGGGGTGCTAAAATTGTGGCTACTTCTTTTGCTGATATAGGATTTGATGTTGATATAGGCCCATTGTTTCAAACTCCAAAAGAAGCCGCAAAACAAGCCGCTGAAAATGATGTTCACATCATTGGAATATCATCACTTGCTGCTGGTCACAAAACACTTGTACCTGAAGTAATTCAAGAATTAAAAGCCATAAATCGAAGTGATATTATGGTAATTGTAGGTGGAGTTATTCCTAAAAAAGATTATGATTTTCTATTTGAACAAGGTGTTGCTGCCATTTTTGGTCCTGGAACTAATATACCACTTGCAGCTCAAGAAATTGTAACAATTATGCTAGATGGCATTACATAATAAAAATGTCAAAACAAACAATTAAGAAATTAAATTACCCAGCTAAAATTCTACTAGCTTGGAAAGAAGCCATAGGTGGTAACGTTGAATTAAGAAAGTACCTTCTCAAAAGTGAATATAAGGAGTTAGGGGTATTTTGTTTTGCATTATTAAATGATGAAAAATCACGTAATTGGTTATTTAAAAATGATTTTGCTCATTTATTGGCATTAATTCATGGTGTTGAAGGTAAAGAAGATGCTTGGTTATGGCTTAAAAAAAATGGATTTGAAACCTTATTTCACATGTCAAGAGGTGGTGATTCCTACAAAGAATCATTATTATGGTTAAAAAGAAAAGATAAACTTTTGTATGCCATTACTTTACAAATGGAAAAGATTAAGGATGAAATTGATGAGAGAAACAATGATCCTCATAAAATAAGTCCCTAAACTATCTAATCGCATCCAATGCTTCAGCTGCTTCCATTAATTCTTGAGCAGTGCTATCAACTTTTATTTCCTCTGAAGTAGTATCATTATCTGAATGATTGACTGTAGTATCTGAATGAGAAGAAGCTTGGTTTATTTTTTCTTCTACGGCATTTACTATACTGTCGTTTTTATCCTCTTCAATGGTAGTATTATCTTCTCCACCACCCATAAACATGGTTGAACCAAAGTAACCACCAACCACTAGTAAAATAACTGCCAAAACTATTATAATAAGTTTTTTCTTGCTTTTTGGCTTGGCATTATCGTCTTGATGTTCGGCTATTTCAGTATCAGAATCATTAGCATCATGAGATTTAACTGATGTAGAAGGTTTAACTGATTCAGCCAATTCTTTGTAGACAAGTTTTGAAGGACCTCCACTACCATAAATTTCTTCCAGTCTTTTCATTACTGCATCTTCATCATCTCTAAAACTTCTTGCTATTTTTTTGGCTAAATAGAGACGATCAGGGTCATTTTGCTTAAAAAATTCTTTTAATCTATTTTGGTAGGACATGATGTATAAGTTAATTAAGATAAATATATAAATTTAGATGGTTATTCAAATTCTAAAAAACTAAAACTTTATTCCTTATGAGGAAAATGGCACTTGTCATACAAGGAGGTACACTGAGATCAATTTTTACAGCTGGTGTATTGGATGGTTTTATGAGTTTAAGATTTTTTCCCTTTCACTATATGGCAGGTGTTTCAGGTGGAGCCATGTGTCTATCTTATTACATTACAAGACAGAGAAAATGTGCTTATGATATATTACTAAATATATTTAATGATGCTGAATTCATCAGTTGGAAAAATATTTTTTCTGAAGAAGGGATGATTAATCTAGATTATCTAATTAAGTATGCAAAGCAAAATCACCCTACTGATTTAAAGAAGTTTAGAAGATTTTCAAAAAATCGACTAATAGAAATTGTAACAACATCTTACTACACTGGAAAACCAATCTACATTGTACCAAATACTCAAAATGTATTTGATGTCATTAAAGCCAGTTCAACTTTACCTTTCCTTACTAAAGGAATACAAATTGTAGATGATAAAATTAAATTATTGGATGGAGGATGGAGCGACCCTATCCCTGTTAGAAGAGCAATTTCATTAGGATATAAAGAAATTGTAGTGATTAGAACATACCCAAAAGAACACAGGGAAAATTGGACTTATATGAGCAAATTTGGAAGCTATTGGCACAAGAACAACCCTGATCTAAGTAACCTATTTGATACTGATTACGAAATTTATAATGAAGTAGCTGATTTTCTTGACAAAGATCATAGTCCTATTAAAATTCATCAAATTATACCAGATGATTATTTAGCTACTACTAGTTACTCTACCAATAAAAAGAAACTACAAATTGACTACAGATATGGATTTGAATTGGGAGTGGAAATGGCTTTAAAACTTAAAAGAAGAATCTTTTAACAAGAAAATTGCACAAGATAGCCTGAATGTCTTCTTACATTAAAGACTGTATCATTATCAAAAAGCAAATATTGCCCTTTAATTCCCACTAACTTCTCTTCTATTTGTGGGTTTTTGTCTAATGTTAAAGATTTAACTTTTTCAGGGTATTTAGTAACTGGAAAAGTAATATGTGTAACATCTTCATTATTAACAGTATATTTTAATAATTCAGCGTCTAATTTTTTTGATAAAGTTTCTCTAATATCAATTAATGAATCCTCAGAAAGATCATTTTGCAACATTTTTCTCCAGTTCGTTTTATCACTAATGTAATTTTTAAGCGCTATTTCTATTAATCCTGCTGCTTGTCTATATGGTGTTTTTGCTATAATAAGTGCCTCTACAGCTCCTTGATCAATCCATCTGTAGGGAATTTGTGTATCTCTAGTTACTCCAACTTTTACCCCACCTGTTTTAGAAAGATAGACAACATGAGGTTGCATATGATGTGCCATTTCCCATTCATAATCTCTCAATGCTATCCCTTCGTGAATTTTACTTAGTTCTGGCCTTATAATACTTTCTACTGCTAAAGGAGAAGATTTAAATGCATCATATGACATGCCATCGCCATAAGCTTTTTTAATCTTTTTACCTGTAATAACACAATTTATAATACCAGAATAGGAAATATTTATGGTTTGACCTATTAGTGCATTGAGGTTTATTTCTTGGGAGAAATTAGTTGCATCAAAAAAAGGAAGTTTGTAATGAACTTCATCAAGAAGCTCACTACTCATCTTCCTTAAATTACCATAAACTTTCATTTATTAAAGCAGCTTATTTAGCAGCTTCAAGTAATGCCTTAATTCTTTTGTAGTTTTCCATATCATCCATGTTAGCATAAATTATTTTTAACACAGACAAAGTATTAACATCATTAGGAGTAAAAGTCAATACTTTTTCTAAATATGGAATACCTTTTTGCATGGTCTCTTGACCTCTTTTCATCTCTTGCTCATATTTTTCTCCATCAAAATCATTGGCAATAGATTGTATTTCTTGAGATTCATTTACATATAATGCACCAAGGTTATAATAAGCATCCACATACTTATCATCTAATTCAATGGCATTTTTGTACCCAGTTACAGATTTTTCAATGTATTCAAAGGCCTTTGCATGGTTTTTAGCTTCATGTTCTTTTTTAGCTAAATTGTCATAAGTAACACCAATGTTAAAATGTAATATTTTATTAGATGGATCTGCCTCAATAGCATTTTGAAGAGCTTGTTGAGCTTTATCATTATCTCCTTTGTTATACCAAAAATTAAATTCCTCTACATTTAGTACAAAATCTTTTGGAAACTTTTTCTTTCCTTCATCAATAACAGAAAGAATCTTTTCATCATCCTTATTTTCATTTTCAGGAGCATTCAACACTCTAATCATAGATTGATACATTTCTGCACCCTTACCATAATTATTTTCAGCACACATTCTGTAATAACTGTAAGCATCTTCAAATCTATTTAAATTCTCTGCAGCAAGAGCGGCATTAATCATAGCTAAGGTATCAGGCTTACTTAAAACATCATACATTTTAACAGCTCCGTCAAAAGCCTCATATGCAGCTTCATAGTTCTTTTGATTAAACATTTCCGCACCAGCATTAAACATCATTGCTCTAAGCGATTCAATTTTTCTGTTGACATCACTTTTCCATTGGTTTTTAGTGTCTAACTCTATACATTTTTTTAATGACCCAAAAGAAGCAGACTCTAAAACAGCATCATCAAGACCTTCTAATTCTTTCAAAATTTCTGCATCCATTGAAGCCATCATGATGTAATCAAGATAAATCATACCTCTGTAATAATACATCTTAGTTTCATCTTTTATCTTTAGAATAGGGTTAGCTATTTGCTTTTCATATGATTCATCAATTGCTTTTTTAGCTTTAACAAGCACAGCCTTATTACTGCTCAACTGATCGGGCTGCATCATCCAAGCTTTGCTAAAGTTGTTCTTGTATTCTGTAGCTGCTTCGGTTAGTTGTAATTTTTGTGCACTGTACACGAGTACAGATGATATTGCTACAATAAATAATATAGTTTTCTTCATTTTTATGTTTTTGTTTATTCTTTATCAATAATGTTGCCAGAATCGTTATTTGGCTCATCTCCTTCGATCATATCTTCTTCATCATCACGTTCAACTTTGGCAACAGCTGCAATTTGATCACTTCCTTTCAAATTAATTAATTTAACCCCTTGTGTGGCTCTTCCTTGCGATCTTATATCTGCAACATGCATTCTAATAGTGATACCAGACTTATTAATAATCATTAAATCATCATCATCTGTTACATCTTTTATGGCAATAAGGTTTCCAGTTTTATCTGTAATATTTAGTGTTTTAACTCCTTTACCTCCTCTGTTTGTTACACGGTATATAGGTTCATCTGTTTCAGGGTCGTTTAGATATGTTCTTTTACCGAATCCTTTTTCAGAAACAACTAATACTGTCTTTGAGAAATCTTCTACAGTTACCATTCCAACTACTTCATCAGTATCAGCCATAGAGATTCCTCTTACACCAGACGCTGTTCTACCCATTGGTCTAACTGTAGACTCATTAAACCTAATAGCTCTCCCGGATTTGATGGCAAGTAGTATTTCATTTTGGCCATTGGTTAGCTTGGCTTCTAATAATTCATCTCCCTCTCTAATTCCTATAGCATTAATTCCATTAGTTCTTGGTCTTGAGTAGGCATCCAAGCTGGTTTTCTTAATAACTCCTTTCTTGGTACACATAACGATAAAGTTATTTGTAATGTAATCTTGATCTTTAAGATCTTTGACGACTACATAGGCTTTCACTTTATCGTCTTGTTCTATATTGATTAAGTTTTGAATTGCCCTACCCTTTGCTGCTTTATTACCTTCAGGGACTTCAAATATTCTCATCCAGAAACATCTTCCTTTTTCTGTGAAAATCAATAACCAATTATGGTTTGTGGCAACAAATAATTTTTCAAGAAAATCTTTCTCTCTAGTTGAAGAACCTTTTGATCCAACTCCTCCTCTATTCTGAACTTTATATTCACTTAAAGAAGTTCTTTTGATGTAGCCCGCATGAGAAATAGTTACTGCTACCTCTTCGTTAGGAATAAGATCTTCAATCTTCATTTCATTAGCTGAATATTCAATAACAGAACGTCTTTCATCTCCATACTTTGCTTGAATTTCTTCTAATTCTGTCTTGATAATATCCATTCTTCTATCTTCTCTATTCAAAATGTCTTTTAAATCTTCAATGGTTTTTAATAAACTCTCGTATTCTGCTCTCAATTTATCTTGTTCAAGACCTGTTAATTGTCTTAAACGCATTTCTACAATTGCTTTAGATTGAATTTCTGATAGTTTGAACTTCTTCATCAACTTTTCTCGCGCTTCGTCAGGACTTTTAGATGCTCTAATAAGTGCGATAACCTCGTCAATGTTATCAGATGCAATAATTAACCCTTCTAAAATATGTGCTCTTTCCTCTGCTTTTCTAAGCTCGAATTTTGCTCTTCTAATAACCACATCGTGTCTGTGATCTACAAAATGAACAATTAAATCTTTAAGGTTAAGAACTTGAGGTCTACCATTAACTAATGCAATGTTATTGACTGAAAATGAGGTTTGTAGAGCTGTGTATTTATATAATTTATTTAACACAACATTTGGAATAGCATCTCTTTTTATTTCATACACAATACGCATTCCTTTTCTATCAGATTCATCTCTAATTTCAGATATACCCTCTATCCTGCCTTCATTAACTAAACCAGCAGTCTTTTGAATCATGTCTGCCTTATTTACTTGGTATGGAATTTCTGTAACAATAATCGCTTCCCTGTTTTCTCTAATTTCTTCAATAGTTGCTTTTCCTCTCATCACTATTCTTCCTTTGCCATTGTTAAATGCGTCTTTGACTCCCTCATATCCATAAATAATTCCTCCAGTAGGGAAATCTGGTGCTTTAACATATTCCATCAATCCATCAATGTCAATGTCTCTATTATTGATGTAAGCAATTGTACCATTAATAACTTCCGTTAGGTTGTGTGGTGCCATATTCGTAGCCATACCAACAGCAATTCCAGCAGAACCATTGACCAATAGATTTGGAATTCTTGTTGGAAGAACGGTGGGTTCTTCTAATGAATCATCAAAATTTGGTGAAAAATCAACCGTGTCTTTATCTAAATCAGAAAGTAGTTCTTCTGCTGCTCTCTTAAGTCTTGCTTCAGTATAACGCATTGCTGCTGGACTATCGCCATCAACTGATCCAAAGTTTCCTTGTCCATCTACTAAAGGATAACGCAAAGACCATTCTTGAGCCATTCTAACCATAGTATCATAAACTGAAGAATCTCCATGTGGATGGTATTTACCAAGAACGTCACCTACAATTCTTGCAGATTTTCTATATGAACTATTTGATCTTACACCTAATTCTTGCATACCATATAGAACTCTTCTGTGTACTGGTTTTAAACCGTCTCTGACATCTGGTAAAGCACGAGAAACTATGACAGACATTGAGTAATCAATGTAGGCAGTTTTCATTTCATCTTCAATACTTACTGGGATAATTCTTTCCCCACTTTCTTCTCTCATATTAACAAATTATTTAGTCTAATTTTTCAAAGTTTACGAAAATATCATTTCTTTCGAGAAAACACCTGTTTTTTTGAATTGTTTTATTCACAAAATTTTGTGCGAAAATCAATAATTGTGAACAATTAACAAAATACTTGTTGAATATTTTTGATTTATTAAGTTTATGTTAAAAAAACAATAGTACATTTGAGTTATATGGATGCCAAATTTTCCCCGAGAGTAAAAGACGTAATAAGCTATAGCAGAGAAGAAGCTTTAAGGCTTGGTCATGACTACATTGGTGTAGAACATTTATTACTAGGCATCATAAGAGAAGGACAAGGTGTTGCCATTAAAATGATGAAATCATCTGGAATAGACACCAAAGAACTCAGAAAGAAAATTGAATCAAAACTTGATGCTGGACAATTGACTGAAGTTAAAAACAGTGTCAATATACCATTACTAAAACAAGCTGAAAAAGTGCTCAAAATAACTTATTTAGAGGCTAAACTTTTTAAAAGCAATATGATAGGAACAGAGCATTTACTTTTATCCATTCTTAAAGAAGACAATAATTTAGCCTCTTCTATACTAAAAGAGTTTAAAGTTGATTATGATTCTATTAAGTATGAACTTGATGTGATGCAAGAGTCAGGATACAAGTCTGATATTAAACCTGAAGCTAAACACCCAGAATCTGCAGATGAAGATGATGAAGCTAAGGAAGATGACTTTTCGTCTAGTAGCTCTTCTTCAAAAAAATCATCTGATTCAAAATCTAAAACGCCAGTATTAGACAATTTCGGAAGAGATTTAACTAAAATGGCAGAAGATGACAAACTTGACCCAATTGTGGGAAGAGAAAAAGAAATTGAGCGTGTTTCACAAATATTATCTAGACGTAAAAAGAACAATCCACTTTTAATTGGTGAACCTGGTGTAGGTAAATCAGCTATAGCAGAGGGTCTTGCATTAAGAATTACACAACGAAAGGTTTCAAGAGTACTTTTCAATAAAAGAATTGTTTCCTTGGATTTAGCTTCACTTGTAGCTGGAACAAAATATCGAGGACAGTTTGAAGAAAGAATGAAAGCCGTCATGAATGAATTGGAAAAATCACCTGATATAATTCTTTTTATAGACGAAATTCATACCATCATTGGTGCTGGAGGTGCTTCTGGATCACTTGATGCCTCAAATATGTTTAAACCAGCTTTAGCAAGAGGAGAAATACAATGTATTGGTGCCACAACTTTAGATGAATACAGACAATACATTGAAAAAGATGGTGCTTTAGAAAGAAGGTTTCAAAAAGTAATTGTTGAACCAACTACAGTTGATGAAACCCTTCAAATTCTTCATAACATAAAAGAAAAATATGAAGATCATCACAATGTAACCTATACAGATGACGCCATTAAATCATGTGTGATGCTCACTGAAAGATATGTATCTGACCGTCACTTACCAGATAAAGCTATTGATGCACTAGACGAAGTGGGATCCAGAGTACATATTACTAATATTAACGTGCCTGAATCAATTATTAAAGTTGAACAACAGATTGAAGAAGTCAAAGAATTAAAAAATAAAGTAGTTAGAAGTCAACAATACGAAGAAGCTGCAAGGTTAAGAGATTCAGAACGAAAGCTTAATGAAGAATTGGAAACTGCTAAAAAGAAATGGGAACAAGAAAGTAAAACCCATAGACAGCTGGTCAATGAAGATAATGTAGCAGAAGTAGTTGCCATGATGACAGGAATACCAGTGCAAAAAGTAGCTGAAAAAGAAAGTGGCAGATTAATGCGCATGGCTGAATCCATGAATGGTACTGTTATTGGACAAAATGAAGCCATTCAAAAAGTAGTAAAAGCTATTCAAAGAAACAGAGCTGGTTTAAAAGACCCAAACAAACCTGTAGGCTCATTTATATTTTTAGGCCCAACTGGTGTTGGTAAAACTCAATTGTGTAAAGTTTTAGCCAAATTTCTTTTTGATAGTGAGGATGCTCTAATTCGCATAGACATGAGTGAATACATGGAGAAATTTGCCGTTTCTCGTTTAATTGGCGCACCCCCAGGATATGTTGGTTATGAAGAAGGCGGTCAACTTTCTGAAAAAGTAAGAAGAAAGCCCTACTCTATTGTTCTTCTTGATGAAATAGAGAAAGCTCACCCTGATGTATTCAACTTATTACTTCAAGCTTTAGATGATGGTAAAATGACAGATAGTCTAGGCAGAAATATTGATTTCAAAAACACCATCATTATTATGACTTCAAATATTGGCGCAAGACAATTACAAGATTTTGGTACTGGTGTTGGCTTTGGAACAAAAGCAAGATCTGAAAATGATCAAGAAAACACTAGAGGTGTTATTGAAAATGCACTTAAAAAAGCTTTTGCTCCTGAATTTTTAAATAGAATAGATGATGTTGTAATATTCAACACCCTATCCAAAGATGATA
>CAJWIX010000041.1 GCA_913042175.1 uncultured Flavobacteriales bacterium | reverse complement strand
AAAAGTGTGGGTAAAATATAAGCTAAACGCATTTAGAGAATTTTAGCGCTTAACCCAGCATCTAATAAGGCAGAACAAATGGGTTTTAACTTGGTAAATTCACCTCTTTTAACCATGCATTTACCATTGTTATGAACAATCCAAGCACATTGCTCTGCTTGTATTAAATCATGTTCGCAGTATTTACATAGCATATTGATAACATGATCAAAGGTGTTTACATCATCATTGTAAAGTAACAACTCACTTTTTTCTACAAGAAGCTCCTGCTCAATAATATGTTCCTGATACTGATGATCTAAATTCATACATAACAAACATATTAAATTATCTGAATTATTTAAAAGAATTTAAAACTTTATCTAAAGTTGTTGGAACACCATCCTTAAATACCACTATTTTGGCTGCTCCTATATTTTGCATTCTACATGCATTTTGATCTGTTATAGCTTCTTCATAAGTGTTTCTACTCATTGTTAAATATGTAGTCTCATCTCCTTGCTCATAAGCTTTTATATCTAATTCATTTAAGTTGTCAAATGCTGTTTTTATCTCATCAGGGAGTTCTCCTGAGTAGGTACCTAAATCAATTTTAAATTCATAATTAAATGCAAATTCATCTCTATTTGTTTGTACTACATTGACATTCTCTAATCCAGAAGAAGTAGCTGTTCTTTGTGCATTAATAGCTTCCTCTCTTGTGTCGTACTTTTTACTAAAAAACTGTTTTCCATCTTTTCTCACCCTAGACCTTATGTTCAATGACCTTAAATTAATGAATGATTGTGCAATAGAATTGGATGTTGAATCATTGTAAGTACCAAAGTCTAAGTAATAGAACTCAGGGTTTTGATACTCTACTACCCTATCAGGATTAGAAGAAGTAGCTTGATCTAAGGATATTATTCTACCATCGTTGTAAGCAATTATAAAAGCATCCTCTATTCCTTGATCAATTAATGCAGCTTTCTTTCTTCCAGCTTCTTCAATAGTATTAAAAATTCCAGTAGAGTACTTGTAGAGTCCGTTCAATTGATTAACAACCAATGGCGTAACATTTAACTCATTATCTTTAGTTAAAGGCTTAGAGAAGGCCCCAACCTGAACGGAATAGAATATACCATTTACAGAACTAGCAGCAGTTGCATCAGCTAATTCAATGGTAGCTTCCTCAGTCGCTTCTTCATTTTGAACAGATGCTGTAGATTGATTATCCTGACTTATTCTTGTTTGAGCAATGGGTTGTACCACAGGAGGTAAATTAGATTCTAAATTCCTTGCCTCGCTAAGTGTTATTCGGTTTCCATTATTGATGGCTACTACAAAAGCATCTCTGTACCCTAATCCCCTTACTTGATTTTTGGCTGTATTGGCTACATCATATGAGGTAAAATAACCAACTCTGTATCTTGTAATATCATCCCTTACCTTTTCTGCACTTATTGGTGCAAAACCTTTGAATAAATCTTGAGGAATAGGGTTTCTAAAAGCACCAACTTGAACCTTATAAATAAGTCCGTCAGGTAATTTTGGATTTACCGGAATAGGATTATCCTCATTATAAACCGAAACTTCCTCTTCAGTAAACTTAATAATATCGGTAGTTACTTTTGAAGGTGGGACATAAGTATTAGAGGTAATTTCACCTCTAGCAGGAACAACTGGATCTAATGCTGCTACAGAACTTGATGTATCATTGTCTTCAACATCTGTAGCAATTTCTTGAGTTAAATTACTTTCCTCATTAGGAGGTAATTCCTGAGCAATTTGATCAATTAATTCATCTGCTCTACCTGAAATAGCTAAAGCTCTTACCTGCGAAGCAGAAGTAGAATCTAAACTAGAAAGAATAACTTCCTGCTCTCCTTCTTTACTTCTTATCTCTCCATCCAAAGAATCAATGGACACTATAAGTGCATCAGCCATGGCTTTTTTCTTCTTTGATTCTCTTCTAAACTGATCTGCGTCAGCCAATATATCTGCTTTCTTAATTGGATTTTTCTCCATCTTAGCTTGTTGCTCTAATGCATCTGCTTTTGCATCTAATTGCTGACTCAAATTTTGATAAGCTTTTTGCTCATTTGATTTTTTAGATTTATCAATTTCAAGATCATTGAGTGTTTTTTGCTTTTCATGATACGCTTTAAACTCTTCTGAACCAGCCACATAAGAAATATCTTCATTTTCAATGTTTTCAGCTATTTCAATGTCTCTCACCATGGCGTCTTCTACTTCTTTATACTTTTTTGACTTTTGAGCAAAACCATCTGCCTTAACTTGCTCTTCTCTTGCCAACTTATCGTACTGGTCCGCCTGGACTAAAGCTTTTGCCCTCTCTTTTTTAGACATGGATTGAGATTCATTTCGTAATTCCTCTGCTTTCTTCTTGTAATCATTTGCTTGACTAGAAGAAACCTCAGCCAAAGAAGCTAACTGCTCAGATTGTTTTTCCTCACCTGATTGAACACTTTTGGCCACAGTCAACTTATCATCAGAAAAATTCTCTACTACAGCATCACTATATAGCTTTTTGGACTTTTTTAAGTTGGCTATTGCGGTATTCTCTGCGGAAGTAGCTTGCTCTAATAATTCAGCTTTTCTAACA
This sequence comes from uncultured Flavobacteriales bacterium, assembly GCA_913042175.1. GTDB lineage: Bacteria > Bacteroidota > Bacteroidia > Flavobacteriales_D > Parvicellaceae. The sequence continues at coordinate 17,484 of CAJWIX010000041.1, read as the reverse complement.
GGATCTTTTTCTTTAGATGCTTCCTCTCTATAATTTAAGGCTTCTTCATTTAGCTTTTCAGCTGATTCCTCGTAGAAGACTGCTTGTTTGTAATTAAAATTATCACTTGAAACAGTTGCTGCTTGTTTTTTTGAAGCCTCGTTTTGCTCTTGTAACTTATTGATTTCTGATTGGTTTACTTGAGCTACATCATCAGCCATTTTTATTTGGGACTTGGCTTTTTTCTTTTCAAGTTTGTTTATTTTCTTATCTACTTTCTGAATTAACTTTTCATCAATTAGATCATTTTTCTGCATTTCTAAAGTCTCTTGTTGATTGGATAAATTATTCACCTTATCTATTGACTTTTGATTTTTTTGAATTATTTCCTTGTTAACGGGGTCAGACACATTAGCTACATCTACAATTGGGGCATCATCAGCGATGGCAGCTACCTCAAAAGTTTCAGGTTCTTCTGCTGGATCAAAAGATTCACCATTAATATTCTGCACTTTTACGGGAACAGGCTCAGTAGAGACAGGAATGGTAATGGGAGAGTTTTCTATGATTTCTTCTGTTTCTTGCTTTTCTTCTTCTTGTTTTTCATTTGAAACTACAACATCATCAACTTCTTCTAATTTTTCTTGCACCTGCTCTTCTTCTTCAGGATACTTTTCCTGAACATCGTCCAGCAAATTATTAGCCGTCTGCTGATCATCTATGGCCACCATTTCATGTTGATGTGCTTTTTTCAACAACTCCTTTTTCTCATCTGGAGATGTTCTTGGGTCATTTGCTTTATCTCTTAAATCTTGGGCTTTTTTCTTTTGGTCCTCTGCAGATTCCATGTAGTAAACAGCACTCAAATAATCTTCATCTGATTTAGCATCAGCTGATAAATCTTTGGTGTTACTTTCAAACTTATCCTCGTTATGTGCTATTTCTTGCGCATTTATTTCTTCATAAGATCTAACAATTTCATCTTCCTTTCTATTTAATTGATTGGTCTTTGATGTAATTTCATCATTTATAGCTTCTATTTTTTTAGGATTGGTTGTTGTTTTGAGTTCTTCCTCTAAGGAGGTGATATCATTTCTTAAGGAAACAACTTCTTCTTTGTTGGTATTTAGTTCTTCCGAAGATGCTTGGGAATCTTCATTGCTGTAACTAATGATAGTTTGAGATATATCTTCGAAATCTTCTACTTCGGTAGTAGTATTTTCCAATGTCTCACTTACTTCATTATATTCTTCGACATCATCGGTTTCTATCAATTCCTCCACAATATTTTCTTCTTGCTCATTAGCATCATTATCTACAACAGTATTATCAACCGTTTCTTGGCTTTGATTGTTTTGAGTTGGACTAACTGGTGTAACATCAGCAAGTGTTTCTTCATTTTTTGAAATATAATCTTGTTCAGCTTGTTCTCCCATACTCACTACTGAAGATACTTCTACGTCTTCTTTAATAACTACATCATCATATTTATCAGAAAGCTGTATTTCCTCCATTAAATCAGCTTCATTTACAAGTGATTTTCTTTCATTTTCTGCTTCTTCATATAGTCTAAACTGCTCTTCAATTAAAAGCTCAGTTTCATTAACTCTTTCTTCAAGAGAGGATATATTTTCTTCCAACTCAGCTTTATCTTTTTTCTTCTTAGCAAATTTCAAGGCATCCTTATCCTTTTCTATTTGGTAGACTAAACTTTCTTGATCTGCTCTCAATGATTGAGCCTCATTTAGGTATGTATTGGCTTCTTGTTCTTTTTCTTTAGCTTCATCTTGCAACGCTTCAATAGGAGATTTTGAAGAATTATCTTCATTGAAAGATGCAGTCTGTTCAATTAATTCTTCAGTATTGCCTCCACTCTCTTTGGCCTGTTTAATCTTGTCGTTCAACTCATTAAATTGAGCTAAATCCTCTTCTTTTTCTTTAGCAGACTCATCATACCTCGAAGCAACTTGTAAACTCTTATCAGCATCTTCTAATAATAATTGAGATTCTTTTTGCAATGTAGCAGCCTCCCTCAATAAACTATCTTTTTTATTGTTGTTAGATTCTGTAGAAGCAGAAGAAATAATTTGATCAGCCATTTTAGCTTTCTCTACTGCATCAATAGTTTTTTGCTCAGCAATTGATTTTGACTTATTACTAAGTGTTTTAATCTCATCTATTTCTTCTTGTCTAGAAATAGCTTCTTTTTGATTATCAGCTAATAACTTATCTAAATCAGCATCATCAGAGACTGTATCCTCTACAGTTACTTCAGATATGGTTTCTATAGGATTTAAAACACTATCTGGGATTTCATCAATATTAATTTTAGGATCAGCCATCTCTTTAACCACCGTAGCAAGAATGGTTGCTTCATTTTCAACTTGTTGATCGAATTCATTTATAATAACCAACTTTTCTTCTCCATTCTGATTAACTAACTCTATCTCCTGCTTCAAAGCTTTAAGTCCATCTTGTGGCTTAACATCTACCAATCCAGCATGAATTTTTTCACTGAGAGGCGTTTCTACAATAAATTTGAATTTACCTGCATGAGGAAGTAAAATGGTATAGTTTCTATCCTCATTAACCGTATACATACCTACAAAACTATTGTTGGCTACATTTTGAACTTTTATTACAGCTTTATAGTCTTGATCATTGATTAAGTTCTTAAATAAACCTGCAATTACAACATTTTGAATTGGTAGCATCTTAACCTTCACGTTATAAACATCTATCTTACCACCATCAGATGCTCTTTTGGATGAAAAGAAAGCATTCTCATTGTTGTCGTCCACTATGTATAGTATGTCGTCATCCGTAGAATTGATTTTATAATCTAAGTTGGAAACAGGTCCATAATTATTGCCAATAAAATCATAACTACACCTGAATATGTCATACCCTCCCATAGAGTTATGGCCTTTTGATGAAAAATAAAGGGTTTTACCATCAGGTTGTAAATAAGGGAAGTTGTCATCATATGGCGTATTTATACTTTCAGGTAGACGAACGGGCTCAGACCAATCTCCAGTAGATTGGCGAGATACCATGAAAATATCTAATCCATTTTTACCATCTTTTCCATAGCTAGAGAAAAACAACTTGTCTTGACCTAATGGTGGGAAATATATAATGGACTTATACCCTATTTTTTCATCATATTTTGATTGGAACAAGTCTGTAATTAAAATTCTACCCCCTATTTCTTCTAAATTATAGCTGTATTGAAATTTATCTTCAGCCGTGGAGGTTTTATCCACCACAATTAAATTAGACATATTACTCATTAAAGATTGTCCACTCTTACACATAGACATATACATGTCAAGATTTAAAGAAGTAGCTTCTTTGGAATCGGCTAATGATTTGTATTTTTCATACAAAACATACGCATCAGCAAACAGATAATTATAATGTTGTGCTCTAGCCAGATAAAAATAGGCCTGAGGATCAACGTTTTTATCTTTAATAGACTTTCTTAAGTAATCAATTGCCTTTGTTTTATCGGCATATTTAAACAGCGCACAAACACCATATTTAAAATTGAATTCTGCATTGTTTTTTGTACTTAAAAAGTGAAGCATGTGTGGCTCAGCTTCAATAAAAGATTTATTCTCAAATAGTTCATTGGCATGTTCAAGACGATCCTCTTCACTTTTAAACTGAGTAAAAGCTTGAGTTGATATAAACAAAAAGACGATATAAACAATTACCTTATTCATGAAGTTTATTCCTTGGTCTTTTTAAGCTTTATAGACATTTTACTTTCACTACCAGACAACAATCGTTCTATGTTTTTTTTATGAGTCAATATAACTAAGATAGAAATGAAAATAGAAAAGTAGATTAGAGATGGACTCTCAGATTTTAACACAAATATGGTGAAAATAGGAAAAAAGAACGCTGCAGTAATAGCTCCAAGAGAAACAAAATTTGTAACTAGAAAAATCAATAAAAATATGATTACACATCCTATAGCAGCAGAAAAATTAATCGCCAAAATGATGCCCATTAATGTAGCAACTCCCTTACCTCCCTGGAACTGTTCATAAACTGGAAATACATGTCCTAAAACAGCACTAATACCAATAGCTAATTGCATATTTATAAATGCATCTTGATGTAAAGTGGCAGAGAAAAAATAGGTCGTTAGAATTTTCACTGAAACCCATCCCTTTAAGATGTCCAAGAACAATACACTAAATCCTGCAAATTTCCCTATTACTCTGAAGGTGTTAGTAGCACCAGCATTATTACTTCCATAATCCCTAACATCAACACCAAAAAACCATTTACTCACCCATATGGCAGAGGGAATTGAACCAACTAAATAAGCTAGAAAAACAGCGGCAATATTATTGAATTCAAAAATTTCCTGCATCTAATCCATATATGAAGATTTAAAAGGAGCTACCATTTTAGTTGTTCCCAACATAAATTGAAAATCTTCTTGATCTTTCTCTCCCTTAAACTTGGTTTCGTCTTTTTTAGTTTCGGTAATAATGGTATTAAACTCTTCATTACTGCTGAAGACTTGCATCAAACCTCTTTTGTAATTAAAGTAATAGTAATTCTTTTCATCTAATTGCAGATAAATTGTGATATCATTACCTGTTAATCGCTTAGAAATTACAATTTTACCTTTAACGTACTTCATAACCTGTCGTTTGTTAATATTGGCAATACCTAAATCACCATAAGAAACATAAGCTTTTTTATTTGGATCCCATCTAAATCTAACATCTCCAAAATAGAATGGTGCTTCCAATTCTTCTGGATATTTTTTTACCTTCCCAATTATACTAAGTTCAGATACCATTTTATCTGCAACTTCAATTCCAACCAATTCACGAAGTGATTTCTCATAATAAGAATTGGTAGGATCTATAGCTCTTAAGTCAGGATATTCTAAAATTTCCTTGCTTAATTTATCCAATGCCTGTTCACTAAATGGAAATTTGATAATCGTTGATGTTTTTAAATCTGTAGACCAATTATTAGAATTAAATTTAATTTCACCAGCAGGTTCAATTACCAATTGCCCTAATTCAATACCCATATCAAAAACCCCATCTGCTTTTACCCTACAACTATTTGTATTAAGAGAGGCATATGCTCCAGGCAATCTGTATTCTGTTAATTTATCCTTATTAGAAAGTTGATACTCTTTTCGTTCGCTATTGTAGGTTAAAAAGCCTGTAGCATTTAATAAATCAAGATGAGCTGAATTGGATTTTTCTGCTAAAAATGAACCGTACAATGATATGGAATCAGTAGTATTAAATACTATACCGGAAAAAATTCTATCAGGATCATTATCTTTAGAAACCGTATCTTTAACAATAGGAATAAAAATATTTTTTGGATCGATATTAGCAGTAAATTCTACCCATTGTCTTGGTATGTTTTTACAAGCATGATTTATTTTTGTTAATCCACTAAACTCCAAGTTTGGATTGGTAGAAGCTAAATGTACTTCTCCATAAAAATCATAATTAGGACTTAGCTTAAATCCTTTATCTTCTTTAATTTCTGCATTACCCATGGTTTGATCTGTAGTGTCTGGCTGCAATTTTGAGAAATAAATCTGCTGAACTTGATCATTCACATCTACATAATCATATGTACCAGAAGCTACATAATCATGTCTAGTATTAATATCAATTTTAGCATCATAAATCTTATAATATCTTGTTACATCATTGGTGTATAATTCAGCATTTTTAAGCGTTTCTATACGTGCTTTTCTTCTGATAATGAGGTTTCCACTATCAGGTACAATTCTTGAATCTGCTACTTTAATAAATGGAATTTTCGTACATGTAATTTTCTTTCTCTTTACATCAAACCTGGCTTTTGGAGAACCAAAATTCAAAGAATCTTGATCTGGATGAATAGAATAAAAGTTAGAAACAGCTAAATCGAGATCAGTATCAATATTGATATCTGCTTCACCTTGCTTGCTATTTTGCATTTCTAAGTCGTCATTGTCCATGTACCAATTAAATTGATCCATGTAACATATGTATTGGTTTTCTGGAAAAGTCACAAATGATTCACCTGAATTGGATTTAAACTCTCCCAATCGTTCAGTAAAATCAACGCGAGCATTTAAGTTTTGTGTTTTAAAAGACAATTCATCTAAACTTTGATCAGAAGAAACCAACCTAAATTCTGCAGTATCTGCTAAGATGGCATCCGTTTCATAAGTATATTCATAGGATTGCACCTCTCCTTTTCCAAATCTCATGACCCCATTTCCTTTCATACCATCATAATCCAATGTTAACTCACCTATTAAGTCAGCATCATCATCATCAAAAAATATAAAATGTTCTTCAATAGAAGTTGCCTTCAAAATTTTATCATCTGGCAAATATGTAATCCTACAGTCCTTTCCAATGACTTTTGGAATTTGAGGGTCCTCTTCTTGTTTGACATTTTCATAGGAGTGTGCAATAGCTCCAACTGAATCTGGATAAAATGTAATATCGTCTGACATAGCAGTCGAGGTGTAAAATTCAATAGCTCCAGATCCTTTCAACCCTTCATTAGAAAGCCTTATTTCATTGTCATAATTGGCTAACTGATCATAAATGTTGAAGCCATTTTCTGGTGTTTTTCTTATGAAGCCTAAAGAATAATCTTTTTGTATGGAAAGTTTCTCTTCAAAATCAGGAAAAATACCTCCAGACTTGAATAAACCATCTAAACCTAATCCCTCATTAGCAAAATTATCTAAGCTATCCATAACAAATGGCTCCACTATAAACATAAATGTATCTCTTGAATACAAACCACCTTGTATGGAGGGATCGTCATAATAAACATATGATTTTGAATTAGAATGGAACTTTGGATAATCATTTTTAGAAGTATCTACTCCAGATTTATTTAATGAATCATCTATTTGAATAAACCCTTCAAGGGATTCTAGAACAGATGGTGACTGAACCAACTGTCCTTTTCTTTTACCTTCTTTGTAGTCTGCCCAAACCAACATAGAATCACAATGGGTCATATTGAGTTTAAAATCATCATATAGGAATGAGAATCCATTGCCAAAATATTGAGTCTTACCAGCAGTAATTAACCCATCAAAATTCATATCTCTATTCTTTTTAACTCTGATTTGACTACCCAAAGGTTTAATCCACACTTTATTGGCTGAGCTGAGCAATACTCGATCAATTCCCTTGATGTTTAAATCATATGAAGACAAACTTAAACTAGCATTATTTTTAGCATTTGATGAAATAATTAAAACATCATAATCTAACTTGCCAGCCCTGTTATCTATGTAGTTAAATAACTTTTCTGAACATGTAACTAGCTTCCTATCATCATCATAATTAATAAAGCCATATTCTGTTAACTTAAACAACAAAAACTGCAAATCTGCAACTGTTTTCCTGAGATAATTAGCCAGGTCAACTACAGGGAATTCAGTGCCGCCATATTGAATACTGAAGTTTTTTAACTTAACCAGTGGATTTCCAGTATTCCCAGTTAAATCATCAAAAATACGTTGATCAAAAAAGTTTAATGAAGCAAATTGAGCTCTATTATCAGAAGCTAATGGGAGTGGCTCAAAATTAATAATGGGATCACCTAATTTCCAAACCATGGACTGAGGATACATATCAAGACGGTGATAACTGTTGTAAAATGGTGCTGCAGAAATTCCATCATCCCCTCTTGTTAAGGTCAATGTTTTGATTGCTTTAGCATATTTAAATGTAACAGCTGGGTGCATGATAGAATCTTGCTCAATGAAAAATTTAACTTTAGCTCTGTCTGAAGAAATTTCTTCATCATTGATGATAAAGTTGATAGCTTCAGCAAATAAGAAAGACTTGTTTTGGTAATTAAAAATAACCCTAGCTAAGTTGTCTATTGAACCTGCACCAATTAAGTTTCTACCTCTTATGGTAAATCCACCATCATAATCAACATTTGGAAAAACATCTTTTATGAGAAGTCTTTTATCGTATGATTCAAAACTTGGGTATTTAACTTTTTTATATCCCAAATTAGAAATTACCTTCTCTGTTAATTTACCAAGAACAGGTTCTGGAAAATAATTACTATAAAAAAGAGCAGAGTCAGAATTGAAAGAGGTACTTTTTAAAGATATATTGTATTTTTTTAATGTAGCATAAACCGTTTCCTTATCAAGCTTTGCACGTTGCCAATCCATTTTACCCCCTTTACCTATCCAAATAGATTTCAACGGAAAAAAATCACCTGAGGTATTGTAAACTATGGAGCTGTCATTTTTGGAAAAGCATTTTAAATCCGTGTTTGGAAAATGAAAAACGGGCTCTTTGGTATATGTAATTTCAAAATCTCGATTAGAAGTTTTCCAAATGGTAGATCCTGGTGTCAAAGAAGCTACATATATGGATTTATCTTTAAAAAAGTATTCCGAAAATTTTAAAAAATCTTTGGCTCTTTTCTTTTGCTTGATATTCAGCACTCTATCTAAAGTAGATTGCCATACTTCAAATTTTTCTGCATCTAGCCCAGATTCTGCATAATAAAGAATAGCATTGAAATAAGAAACATATTCAATATTTGCACTTAATCTTTTTTCCCCCATCAAGTTTAATGTGGCATAAACATGTGCTTTAACATCTGGAGTGAAAAAAGGACCAAACCAATGAGGTTCAAAAGACTTGACATAGTTCTTAGCATAGGATTTATCTACATTACCAAGAAAAGACTGAACTTCTTTGATAAACTTTTCAGGTTCAGGTGTAAATTTTTGGTATTGCGCACCTAAAATATTCCAGCAAAGTATTACTAAAATTAATAATGGTAGTCTCAGCTTCATGTTAATTGTATTTTAGCACTAATACAGCCCAATTGTTTTCTGAATTTGAATATAGTGGAATTAATCCATTTCTCGAAGCTAAATTCTCTAAATATGGAATATCCTCATTGTAAAATCCCGATAACACCAAGGTGGATTTGTCATGTGTTACTTTTAACAAACTTTCCCAATGGTCTGCAATAGTATTTTTATTAATATTAGCTAATACCAAATCATATGCCATATTGGGAATATCTTCTCCCGAACCCTCTATAAATGTAATTTTTTGACAATTATTAACACTGGCATTCTTGACTGCATTTGAAACAGCCAATGGGTCAACTTCTACTCCAACAACATCAGCCGCACCCAATTTCTCAGAAATTATGGACAGTACTCCTGTTCCTGCACCAAAATCAAGCACTTTTTTTGTTATTGGCTTGTTATCTAAAAGATAAATAGCAATTAAACGAGTAGTCTCATGATGGCCAGTTCCAAATGACATCTCAGGGTCTATTATGATTTCGTACTTACAATCAAATGAATCATGAAACGATGCTCTAATCACACAATTCTCATTGATTACTACAGGCTGGAATTCGGATTCCCATTTTTTATTCCAATTTTGATAAGGATGTTCCTCGAAATTTTTTGATAAAATAGAATCTTCGTAATTATTTAACAGAGACAATACTAAATTTTTATCCAATATTTTTTCTGAAATAAAAGCCGAAAATCCATTATCAGTATCCATAAATGAATCGAAACCAATATCGGCTAATTCCTGTTTTATGACATCTAAAAAAGGAGAAATAGAGTTGAATTCAAGCCTTAATTCAATGTAATTCAAGAAAAAGATTTTGCAATGGATATGAAAGAACTAAAGTCTAGTGAAGCACCACCAATTAACCCACCGTCAATGTCTTGCTTTGAAAATAATGCGGCAGCATTTTCAGGCTTACAACTTCCACCATATAGTAAAGAGATATTTTCCGAGACTGAAACATCAAAATGTTGAGCAATTTCTTTTCTAATATGATGATGCATAAGTTGAGCATCTTCAGGACTTGCAGTTAAACCAGTCCCTATTGCCCAAACTGGTTCATAGGCAATAATAGTTTGCTGAATTTGTCCAGCATCGAGCTTGGAAAGTAATAAATTAAGTTGTTGTGAAATCACCTTGTAAGCATCTCCTTGCTCTCTTTCTTCTTTAGATTCTCCACAACAAAAAATAGGGGAAATTTCATGAGAAAGTAATGATTTTACCTTATCGAAAATCAAAGCATCTGTTTCGTGAAACAATGTTCTTCGCTCGGAGTGTCCAACAATGCAATAAGGGATACTAAGTGAATGAAGCATAGTTGACGAGATTTCACCAGTAAATGCCCCATTTAATTCAGTGTGTACATTTTGCGCAGATAGTAACAAGTTATTTTGTGCATCCTTAAATGCTCCTAAATACAACGAAGGAGGAGCTACAATCAATTCTGTATTTAACGGTTTATCATAAGCGTTAAGCTCATTAATTAAATCAACAGCTTCACTGTAATTTAAGTTCATCTTCCAATTTCCGGCAACAATGTTTCTTCTCATAAAATTTATTTTAAAACTACTCTTGGGTCTATAAGACTGTATATCACATCTACTACAAGATTTATAATTACAAAAATAACTGAAATAACCAAGGTAATACCCATAACAACAGGAAGATCATCATTTTTTAAAGCATTAACTAATATAGATCCAATCCCATCCCAATTAAATATCATTTCAACAAATACAGCACCAGCTAATAAAGAGGCAAACCAACCTGAAATTGCTGTAATAACTGGGTTTATAGCATTTCTCAACGCATGTTTCCATAAAATTTGAAATGTAGACAGACCCTTTGCTTTAGCTGTCCTTATAAAATCACTTGATAATACTTCTTCCATTGATTTTTTTGTTAGCAACAAAACAATAGCCAATGGTCTTAAACCCAAGGTTATACAAGGCAGGACTAAATTTGACCAATTGTACTCCTTTGCACCTGTTATATCGTTAAGTTGAATAATAGATCCACTTGGTTCCAAACCTGTACCCATTATTTCAAAAGAATACAACAATGTATCGAGAAATTGAAATTGAAAAATACTTCTCAAGATAATTAGTATTAGCCATATCCCTAGACCTATTGCAAAACCCTTAAGTACATTCTTTATAATGGTTTTTATTCTAAACTGATTTTTCTGCTTAAACGATTTTAGCACAATAAATAGTAAAATGAATACCAATGGAAGAACAGGAAAATGAATAGCTGAAGACCAATAGTATCCACCAACAACTGATATTATTGACGCCATAAAGAATGAAGGAGCTGACATTCCAGCAATTGAAAATATAAGAGAAAACTTATCTATAAAACCCTTATTATTATAAGCAGAATAAGACCCTAATAAAATCCCCAATAATGAAGCGAAAAGAATAGATGCAAATGCTAAAATAGCAGTGCCAATAAGTTTTTCTGAAATCAAATCTGAAACATTTCTATTGTTTAAGTATGATCTTTTTAGGTAAGGTGCTTTAGTGTACAATGCATGTTTTGCTGATATACTGAATAATTTAAAGCCATTATACCTTTCTTGCTCGTAGTAAATAAAACTATTTTCAGAGCTATAATCATGCACTGAGATAGGTGATAAATCATTGACAAAATGGAAATAACGTTTTAAAATAGGTTGATCTAGCCCCCACTCTTTATTAAAATTCTCTATAATATCTTTATTGGTATTCTGACCACCGGACATCGAAGCAGGATCGCCTGGCTTAATGTTGTAAATACAAAAAACTACAGTAATTACACCCAGTAAAACTAGAATACCATAGGCTATCTTCTTTAAAACATACTTAATCAAACTGTCTTTTATTTTCCAAGTGCATTTACTAAGGAATCAACCTTGAATGCATGCTCGTTAATTCCGTTGTAGGAAGTGATGATATTTCCATTCCACATGTAAAATACACCTGGAGTATCTCTTTCCCATGTTAACACTTCATAAAAAGTTGGAATATCTAAAATTTGATAGGCATAAGTATTACCCGCATATTCAAAAAATTCAGGTATTTTTTCCGTTTCTTCTTCCATAAAAACAATCTCAATTCTTGGAAAATCATTGACATAAATGGAGTTTAAGGAATCTAATGACCTCATGGTAGCCCTGCAATGATCACATCCAGCAGCAAAAAAACAAAGCAAAACTTTACCATCATCTACAGATGGAACAACATCTGAAAATTCAGATATCTTTTTTTCAGGAGATTTTTTGATGGGAATATATATGAATAATAGGGCTAAAAAAAGATAAAAAACAGGGCTAAAAAACCATAAATCATTTTTCACAAACTGTTTTGATTTCTGTAGAAAATACAATACAACCAATAAGCCAATAGCTAAAACATTTTTAATGATTGCTTCAAGAGGAGTCATTTCAATAAGCGCACCAAAACAACCACAATTTCCAGCATTTCCAGTAAGGTAAATTTGTAAACCTAAATGAATAGAGAAAAAAGCTAAAATTCCGATCGTAACGGGTATCACCACCCTCTTTAATTGAAAAGGCAGCAATATTAAAATCCCCAAGGTAAATTCTAAAGCTATTAATGTTCTGGAGAAAAATGCAGCTAAAGAAGAGTCAAAACCTAAAGGAACCAATTGTTTTTGTTCAAAAGTAGTTATGGAGAAATAAGCGGATGGCTCATGATACACCTTTGCATATGCTGAAACTAAAAACAATACAGAAATAAGGATTCTTATGATCCACGAAATAATATTTTTGGTTGAATCGCTCATGAGTTAGAATTTAAATGAATCATGGCAAAAACACTGTAATTTATCATATCAAAATAATTAGCGTCAATTCCTTCTGATATGATAGTTTTACCCTTATTATCTTCTATTTGTTTTACTCTTAAAATTTTCATCAATATTAAATCTGTGAGTGAAGAAACACGCATATCTCTCCATGCTTCTCCATAATCATGGTTTTTATCCATCATTAAATCTTTAGCCTCTTTGATTTTTTGATCGTACAAGCTAATAACTTCTTGAGCAGGTAGTTCTAATCTTTTATCGTCCTTTAAATCAAGTTGAATCAATGCCATTACGCAATAATTAATGATCCCAATAAACTCAGGTTCAATTCCTTCATCTACTTTAGACGAAACAGCTTCTTGAAGTGTTCTAATTCTATTTGCTTTTATGAATATTTGATCAGTTAGTGAACTTGAGCGTAAAATTCTCCAAGCTGTACCATAATCAATGGTTTTCTTTTTAAAAATCTCAGTACATTTGGAAACTACGGCATCAAATTGAGAGGAAGTATCAGACATAAACGATTCAAAATTTAAGAGGTGAAAGATACATATTTAGTTGATAATTACTCCATAAATTGTAAAGGAAATCTTATAGATCTTTCTACACCCAAAATCATGAGTATCATCAACACAACTCCTGACTCATTTTATGATGGTGGAAAATACAATTCTATTGAAAAAGCCATTGAAAAAGTAGAAAAAGATCTTTCTAATAATGCTACAATTATAGATATAGGCGGTCACTCTACTAAACCAAATGCAAAGGAAGTATCAGAAGACGAAGAGTTAAGAAGAACTATTCCTGTTATAGAAGCTATAATCAAAAGATTTCCTGATGTTTTAATTTCCATTGACACTTTTAGAGGTAAAATAGCTCAAGAAGCATTGCTAGCCGGAGCAGCAATGATTAATGATATTTCTGCCTGGGAATTGGATGAAAAAATGTTCAATGTCATTACCCAATTCAAAGTTCCTTATGTACTCATGCACATGCAAGGAACACCTAAAACAATGCAAGAGAACCCAACGTACAAAAATGTAACAAAAGATATTATTTACTTTTTAAGTAAAAAAATAGCTAAACTCCAAGAAAACAATGTTATTGACATAATTATTGATCCTGGTTTTGGTTTTGGAAAATCTTTAGATAACAATTATGAGTTAATGGGAAATTTAAAATATTTTTCTCATTTAAACTATCCAATTTTATCTGGAATTAGTAGAAAATCTATGATTTATAAACTATTGAATACCAATTCATTAAAATCAATAAACGGAACAACTGCTTTAAACATGTACGCTTTGCTAAATGGAGCTAAAATTTTAAGAGTTCATGACACAGAAGAAGCCAATGAATGTATTCAAATTTTTAACAAAACAAACCAATACCAAACATGAAAATTTCAGTAATAAATACCGGATATTTTAAACTTGACGGAGGCGCCATGTTTGGCGTAGTTCCAAAAAGCATTTGGAGCAGAACTAACCCACCCGATGAAAAAAATATGTGCACCTGGGCTATGAGAAGCATGTTAATTGAAACGGACAACAAACTCATACTTATTGACACCGGTATTGGTAACAAGCAATCAGATAAATTTTTTAGCTACTATTACTTGCACGGAGATGATAGTTTAGAAAAATCAATAAATGAAGCCGGCTATGGGTTAGATGAAGTAACTGATGTATTCTTAACTCATCTACATTTTGACCATTGTGGAGGAGGAGTTAAATGGAAAGATAGAGATAGAAAATTACTTGAACCTGTTTTTAAAAACGCACATTACTGGAGCAATAAAGCGCATTGGGACTGGGCAATTAATCCTAACCCGAGAGAGAAAGCATCTTTTTTAACAGAAAACTTATTGCCTATTCAAGAAAGCGGTCAACTCAAATTCATCCACCGTGAAAACCAAATTACAACTAATGTATTTAATGACATAGATGTGTTTTTTGCTGATGGACATACAGAAAGTCAAATGCTTCCTATCATAAATTACAATGGCCAGAAAATAGTTTTTATGGCCGATTTACTTCCAAGCACTGGACACATACCCCTCCCTTATGTTATGGGATATGACACAAGACCTTTATTAACGCTTAAAGAGAAAAATGAATTTCTTCAATTAGCTGAACAGCAAAAATGGTTACTTTTCTTAGAGCACGACCCTTTTAATGAGTCATGTTTATTGACTCAAACAGAAAAAGGGATAAGACTTAAATCAACACACCAATTAGCCGAATTCATGTAATGATTTCCATAAAAGAAATCAATAAATTAGCTATACCTGCTATCCTATTTAATATTACTGAACCATTAATTGGTTTAGCTGATACTGCTTTCATTGGACAAATGGAACACCATGCCACCATCGCTCAAGGAGGTGTAGGCTTATCAGCAGGACTTATTGCCACTCTTGTATGGGGGTTAGCTCAGATGAGAACTTCGTTATCTGCCATTATTAGTAGACATTTTGGAGCTAACCAACTGAACAAAGTGGCCAGTTTAATTCCACAAACCTTACTACTTACCTTTCTAATGGGAGCTGGAATTGCAGCTGTTTTAATCATATACTTTGATCAGGTTGCCTTTTTTCTTTTTGGTGACATAAAAGAAAGCACCTTAGGTTTTGCAAGGAACTATTTTAACATAAGGGCTATAGGATTACCAATAAGCCTTTTAATTGCTCTGTTTTTTGGCATATTTAGAGGATTACAAAACACATCTTGGGCAATGTACATTAGCTTAGTTGGTGGAGGACTAAATATCCTTTTAGATTATGCGCTAATCAATGGTGTTGATGAGTACATAGCTCCTATGGGCGTTAAGGGAGCAGCCTGGGCTTCATTAATTGCGCAAATAGTTATGTTTATATTATGTGTTTTTATCTACTACACTAAATCTTCCTTTAGGTTAAAACTAACGTCTCAAATAAGCCCTTTCTTTAGAGAAATGCTATTGATATTTTTAAACATGTTCATTAGAACCATGGTGCTTAATGTGGTATTTATTTTGGCAAATAGGTTTGCCAACAACTATGGAGAAGAAGAACTTGCAGCTTACACCATTGGTTATAACATTTGGATTTTTACTTCATTTTTTATTGACGGATATTCCAATGCTGGAAATGCACTTGCTGGGAAATACTTGGGAGAAAAAAACAATAATAAATTAAAATTACTCGGTCATAAACTAATGATTATAAATATTAAAATTGCATTTGGACTTATGCTATGTTATGCCTTTTCTTATAACATAATAGGACCATTATTTAATAAGAACTACGATGTTATTCAAGTATTTAAAAATACTTTTTGGATTATCATTATCGCTCAACCATTTAATTCTATAGCCTTTACTTTTGATGGAATATTTAAAGGTATGGGTAAAGCTATTGAACTAAGAAACACCTTAATTCAAGCCACTTTCTTGGTATTTATACCCGTTCTTTATCTTTCCGACTGGATCGAAGAAGGTCTATGGGGTGTTTGGCTCTCTCTAAGCGTATGGATGGTTTATAGAGGAACATCACTTTTATTTAAATTCAGAAAAATTACTCTTGCTGAATAACCAATTTTTTAGTGAAGTAAGCAGGTTTTCCTTCTACAGAAAAATTTACAAAATAACAACCATCTTTTAGAGTTAAGTTTAATGGTATAGTATTATCTCCTTCCACTAAAAAGAATTGGTCAGTGTATACTGTTTGTCCAGCTATATTCATTACACTTAAATCTATAGTATTAGCGTCTGCTGAATTCAAATTGACGTTAACTATTCCTTTAGTTGGATTAGGGAAAATATCAAATTCGTATAGTTCTTCATCATGGATAGATGATGTGTTTTCCAAAACATAAACGAATATGGTATAATCCATACTAAATGTTCCATTCATTAGTCTTAATACAACCATATAGGGTTCTGGCCTTGCTTCATTAGAAGTCGGTGACCACATTAATGAAACTTTTGTTTGAAATGCATTATCTGTGGTACCTTGCATGTATGTCATAGGATTAGACAGACCAAATGGTTCTCCAAAAGCATAAAACCCAATAGAAGTCACACTACTGTCAATGGCAAATAAATTTAAATCAAATGGATCACCAGCTATGGCATTAACATATGGAACACCATCAGCATTTAAAGGAAGCGTACCTAAATCCATTAGTTGTGGAACTGGACCTGCAGGAAGCACAATGAACTGCATATCTCTTCTTATATCACCTATTTTAACACCATTTCTATATTCTTCACAAGTTACCGTATAAACAAAGTTGCCAATAGTTGAAGCAGTCCATGATATAGTACCGGTAACAGGGTTTATAGAAAATTGACCTCCAGCGACAGAAGGTGGATTGGTATAACCTGCAATTGGAAGTCCTTGTGATGGATTAGAGTTGGAACTTTCATGAGGAATATCTAATGACCAAACCAAAGAATCTCCATCGTTATCAAAAGGTAGAGGATTGTATTGCCAAGGCGTATTTACAGGGAGAAAAACTACAGGACTCACCATAAAAAACGGTGTAGAGTAAGATGCTACTAAATCTACTGTAAAATTGGTAAATAATTGCATATCGGCAGATGATGCATTTGGTATATTAACAATGGCTGCATTTCGACAACAATTGTCCCAACTAGCAGTATATTCACCTGGAAATGAACATTGGAAACTTGCTGTAAAAAAGTAGACTTCTACCCCATAAGGAAAAAAGGGCAAAACACTGCCATTTTGCAATCCAAAAACAGGATGATATGCACTCGTATCAAGATTACAGGTAATAGTTGTGAATGGAAAACCATTAGAATCGTAAATAACAATATTTTGAGTCTG
>CAJWIX010000040.1 GCA_913042175.1 uncultured Flavobacteriales bacterium | reverse complement strand
TAGCATGCAGTAGTCCAACAGCATTAAGATGGGATAGCTCTTTTCAAGAAATGAACGATCCTTCTGGAAGAGCCATTAAAACACACCAACAAAGCTATTGATGCTATATTTCACTTGAATTTCTTTTTTAATAATTTTATCAAATAAGAATTATTCTCAAGTAAATATGAAGCATTTCATTTTTGGTATTTTTTTATTTATATCTACGTTTTTCTATTCTCAACTCCCAAACATTGATGTAATACTGGATGATTACCGAAATTTCTTTCATAAGATGAACGATAATTTCGTTGATGAAATTGATTTAGAAAAATTTATAATCAAAACAAAAAAAAGGACTATTCAACAACTGGACCCTCATAGTCATTTTTACACCAAAGAAGAATCAGATAAAAGAAATCAAACATGGAAAGGAATCTCTTATGCAGGTATTGGAGCAATGATAAAACAAACGGATAAAGGTGTTGTAGTTGATTATTGTAAAGAGGGTCATGGAGCAGCATTGGCTGGTCTTTTACCAGGCGATATTTTTATAAAAGTGGATAGCGTAGATTGTGCGAACTATAATTTAAATCAGTTGATAAAATTACTTCGAGGAAAGGATGGAACAACGTTAAACGTAACTGTTTTAAGAGAAGAAGAAGTTTTAATTAAGACAATCAAAAGAAAAAATATAATATCTAATTCGATCTCTTTTGCTGACACTATTTCAAAAGAAGTTGGCCTTATAAAAGTCAATCAATTTCTAAGAGGATCTGGAGATGATTTCAGAAAAAGTGTTCAAGAAGTACTGGATAAAGGAGCTAATAAGTTGGTGTTAGATTTTAGAGGAAATATTGGAGGACTGGTTGTAGAAGCAGTAAGATCTCTGAGTGCTTTTTTACCAAAAGGAACCGTGGTTTATACACTTAAAAGTAAAGATAAAAAATCGTGTTATGCTGATAGCACAAAAAAGACACCTGTATCAACTTCTATCCCGCTGGTTATATTGATAGATAATAAGACTGTTTCTTCAGGAGAAATTTTCACAGGAGCACTACAGGATCTAGACCGAGGAGTTTTATTGGGAGAAAAAACACATGGAAAAGGGTTAGTGCAAGGCACACGATATTTTAAAGATGGATCCAGCCTATACATTACGGCAGCAAGGTACCATCTTCCTTCCGGGAGATGTATTCAAAAAAAGGATTACAGACAAAATTACACCCAAGAAGATCAACAGTCATCTGAATTAGCATCTGAAATTTTCAAATCCAAAAATGGAAGAATTTTTAGCTCAAGTGATGGAATATCTCCTGACATAAAATTAGTTAAAGCCTCAAAATCAGGCTTAATTAAGGCTATTGAAAAATCAACTTTGATTTTTGATTTTGCCGTTTATTCAAAGAGGAAATATGGCAACGAATTGTTTAGTAAGAATGATGAAATAACTAAAGAATGGATACAATATGTTCGATCTAATTGTGATCAATTTTATTTAGAGAATGAAAATAAAATTCAAGAATTTATTAAAACAAATCAATGGAATACATATTATGCTAAAAAGTTTCAAAAACAATTGATAAGAGAAAAAAAGAGGCAGATCTCTAGAGAAAAGAATGAAATAGCTGAAATTTTATTCCAAAAATTAATTTTATATGATCAATACTCTAAAGGTCTTTATAGATATAATTCAAAGAAAGATCCATGGGTTTTAGAAGCGATTGATGTATTAACCCAAACCAAAGAATATCAAAAAATTTTAGAATAGAGCTAGTTTAATCTTTATGCTATAGCTTGATTATTTCTTAATCAAAAAGACATGTAAAAATCTTTCTTCATAGCTTTATGTATAAGCTAAGATTGAAATGCAGAGAAAAAAAATAGCTATTGCAGGAGCTACAGGATTTATCGGGAGGTGGTTTATAGATCGCTACAAGGAAAAGTATGACATTATAGCCTTGTCGAGAAAAAATGTTTCTGAAAATGATAATAAAGTTGAATGGAGGGCTGTTGATTTATTTTCTATTTCCAGTAGCATCGATGCACTCAAAGGGGTGGATTATGCTATTTATTTGGTGCATTCCATGCAGCCTTCTACTAGACTTAATCAGGCTAATTTCGAGGACACGGATTTACTACTAGCAGATAACTTTGCCAGAGCTGCACAAGAATGTAAATTAAAACATATAGTGTACTTAGGAGGTATCTTACCTAAAGATGATAAAAACTTATCTAAACATTTAAAGTCAAGATATGAAGTAGAAGGGGTGTTAGGTTCTAGAAATACACCATTAACTACCATACGGGCAGGAATTATTATAGGTCCTGGAGGTTCTTCTTTTAACATTGTAAAAAAACTAGTCAAAAACTTACCTATTATGGCATGTCCTAAGTGGACACTTTCTAAAAATCAACCTGCAGATTTAGAATTAGCCTTACATTCAATTGATGTTGTTGTAGGTAACAATAATTATTTTGGAAAATTTATCGAAATAGGAGGAAAAGAGGTAGTTACTTATATGGACATTTTGAAAGAAACTGCATATGAAATGAATAAAAAAAGATGGATTTTCTCTATTCCTTTTTTTTCATTGGGAATGTCTAAATTATGGGTTGGTTTATTTAGTGGATCAAGTACCAATTTTGTTTCTCCATTAATTGAAAGTTTAAAACATGAGATGACACTAAATCCTGATAATAAGCTCAACATTCAAAAGAATATACCACTAAATAGCAGTATAAATAATGCTTTAACAAATGAGCAATTAATTCCAAAAAATCCTGTTTTCAAACATTTAAAAAATAAACCAGAAAACACGGTTAGAAGTGTTCAACGTATGAAAAACCCTTCTAGGAAATCTGCACCATGGGTAGCAAGAAATTACCCTAAATGGTTAAGTTCAAAATTTGGTAAGTTAATTGATGCTGAGGAAAATGGACCATTATTAAAGTTCACTTTTTTTGGCCTATGCCTTCTACAATTAGAATATATTAAAAATAGAAGTGATGAAAATCGTCAATTATTTTATATAACTGGCGGCTTTCTTACAAAAAGAAATAATATGGGTTGGTTAGAGTTTAGATCCATTCTTAATGGAGCTTATATCATAACAGCTATTCATGAATTTGTTCCAAGACTTCCTTGGTTTATATATCGATTTACCCAGGCTAAGTCACATTATTACGTAATGAAAAAATTCGAAAATTATATTTCTACGATGAATGAATAAGCATGTAGAAAATATTATAGATAAAGTTGATGAGTTAATCAAAAATAAAGGCTGGGGTTTAAAAAATAACAAACTCACAAAAGTGTATGGGTTTAAAAATTATGAAGAAGTCATTCAATTTCTTAATGTAATTTCAGAAAAAATCAATGAGCAAAACCATCATCCACTAATGAGTATTAATTACAATAAATTACATATTGAATTATTTACTTTTGATAGTAATTCGCTAACTAAAAAAGATATAGAATTAGCTGTTTCTATTGATAAATTGTATCTTGATTTTTCCATTTAATGAGGAGACTAGCGCTATTCATATTAATACTGGGTTCTATCTCCATAAAGTGTCAAAATTCTAACATAGAAAAAAATAAGATTATGGACGAAAGTCAATTTAATATTTTAAATGAAGAAGAAAAACGTGTTATTCTTGACAAAGGAACAGAATATCCTTTCACAGGGAAATACAATAATCACTATGATCATGGCACTTATCTTTGTAAAAGATGTAATGCGCCACTCTATTTATCTAAAGATAAATTCAAATCAAATTGCGGTTGGCCAAGTTTTGATGATGAAATTCAGGGAGCAGTAAAAAAGGTAATTGACGCAGATGGTAGAAGGACCGAAATTATATGCAATAATTGTAATGGACATCTTGGCCATGTATTTTACGGGGAGGGATTTACAGACAAAAACACAAGACATTGTGTAAATTCTATTTCACTAATTTTCGTTTCTAAAGAAAATTAAAATTATTTTCAAGAAGAATTAATTCTTTTTATGGTGTCTTTAAGCATCTTTTATAGAAAAACGTTAAAGTTCATTTTATGTATATTTTTTGTGCAAAATACGATTGCACAAGAGATTAGTTTTTTGTTCTTAGGCGATATTATGGGACACGGGCCTCAAATTAAAGCTGCTTGGGATGATTCTCTAAATAGTTACAACTATGATGAGGTTTTTAAGCCTGTTGAGCAACTAATATCATCTGTTGATTTTGCCATTGCAAATTTAGAAGTAACCTTGGCAGGCCCCCCATACAAAGGATATCCGCAATTTAGTTCACCAGATGATTTAGCGGTAGCGTGCAAGAAGAGCGGAATTGATGTATTGGTCACAGCAAATAACCATTCTTGTGATAGAGGATCTAATGGAATTATTAGAACAGTAAAAGTGTTAGACAGTTTAGGTATTCAACATACAGGAACGTTTAAAAACATTCAAGAAAGAGATAGTTTAAACTTACTTATACTTGAAAAAAAAGGAATTAAGGTAGGTTTGCTGAATTACACCTATGGAACAAATGGAATTAAATTCAGTTCTCCCACTTATGTAAATCTATTGGATTCTACATTAATTAAAAAAGATATTGATAACGCTCATAAACAAAATCTTGATAAATTAATTGTGTTTGTGCATTGGGGAGCAGAGTACAAAGATCTTCCCAATTCATACCAAAAAAAGTATAATCAATTTTTAAAAGACCAAGGAGTTGATATGGTGATTGGCGCTCATCCTCATGTAATACAACCTATGCTTTATGAAAAACAAAAAGCCAATAAAAAAGAATTTTTAACAGTTTATTCATTGGGTAATTTTGTATCAAACCAACGAGATTTAAGAAAAGATGGTGGAGCTATGTTTAGGTGTAGTTATAAGAAGAATAAAAAAGTAAAATTAAAGGATAAAGAATTCATTCTTACTTGGGTTCATAAATTTTCTAAAGGAAATAAAATGCATTATCAGGTTTTACCTTGTGCACATAAAGAATATGATCAATCCTATTTCAGTAGTCAAGCAGATTATAAGCAGATGCAAAATTACATTACTCACGCAAGATCTTTATACAAACGAGAAAACACGGGTGTGTCTGAAGGAAGGCCAATCCCTAAAATACATATGGACAAGCACGAACCCGTAGAAATTCATGCTTCTGTGCCACCCAAAATCATTAGTAAGGTAAATTTTCTTAAAGAAGCTAAAACCAAAAAACGAAAAAGATAATTGATGAAATCGGTCAAATTGGTTGCTTTATACCTTTCTGCCTTTGGGTATGTTTATATAGGTTTTTTGCATTTCATCAAACCGGACTTTTTTCTTAAAATAATGCCACCACAACTACCTTATCACTTACCATTAGTTTATGCCAGTGGATTCATAGAAATAATGCTAGGGTTTTGCTTATTGTTCAAAAAACTTAGATTTTTTGCAGCTTGGGGATTGATATTTTTATTGATTGCTGTTTATCCTGCAAATATTTATTTAGCGTTTAATGAGACGCCACAAATAGCGTTGGGAATATCTCCATTTATGGCTTCATGGGTAAGGTTACCTTTACAATTCGTATTTATTGCCTTAGCATATTGGTTTACAAAATCGTAAATTTCCGATATTTATCTTATGCAAAAGGTTATTCCACTATACAATATGAAATTCACTGCAGTTATTTTACTTTTTTTTACTGGCCTTTCTTTCGCTCAAAATCAGGAAGTTAGTTGGGATATTATTTCTACTAGCCCAAAAGATTACTCTATTTTACATCATCCCGAAACAAATATTTTGATTAAAAATCGGGTAAAGTTGAACATAGCTGATCTAAAAGAAAGTTACAGTTTTGAACTTTATGGCTCAAAATCAAGTAATCATAAAATTGATTTCACCATAAGCAATAATCAAACAGCTTTGGTATTACATCCAATCAGAGCATTCGAAAATAATGAAACTGTACAATTAAAAATTATAAATAAATTCTCCAATGAATTGGTGTTAGCATTGTCTTTTAAAACCTCTCCTAAAGCCATTACAAAGCCAATTGATTTTGAAGAAAATACAACAATAGAAAATCAGCGTTCCATTGTGCCTGATTATACCATTACTGTAAATAATAATCCATGGCATGGAAATTTATTTTTCAAAGTGGGAGGACCACCTCAAAAGCCAGATAACATTGTTGATACTTCTGGTAATTTGTTGTATTCCATGTTTAGGCCAAAGAAAGGATTTGACTGGAAAGTAAATTTGAATAACAAAATTACTTTTTTTGATAGGCAAATTAAGGCTTGGTTTGTTATGGATGAGTATCATCAAGTATTAGATACTGTTTTTTGTAAAAATGGATTTATTGCAGATAATCATGATTTCATGGCCTTACCAAACGGTCACTATATCCTTTTTGCTTATGATGAGCAACCTTACGCCATGGATACAGTTGTAGTAGGCGGAGATCCAAATGCTACAGTTGAGGGACTTATTATCCAAGAATTGGATCAAAACCAAAACTTATTATTTCAATGGAGAAGTTGGGATCACTTTCATGTGTTGGACAATACATATCTAGATTCTCTAGGTAACCAATTTCCGTTTATACATTGCAATGCTATTGATTTAGATGTTGATGGACATTTTTTAATTTCATCAAGAAACTTAGATGAAATTACAAAGATTAACAGAATTAACGGTCAAGTTATGTGGCGTTGGGGAGGATCTCAAAATGAGTTTAATTTCATCAATGATTATCCATTTACTCATCAACATTGCATAAGAAGTTTAGGTAACAATAGATACATTCTATATGATAATGGAAATTTTAGTTCGTCTCATTTAGGAGGACATAATTTATCTAGGGGAGTAGAGTATTTAATGGATACATCATTAATGACTGTAGAGAAAAAATGGGAGTTTTATCATCCAGACTCACTGTACGGACCTGCTACCGGAAGTATTCAACGGTTACCTAATGGAAATACCTTAATTAATTGGGGCTCTCTGACTTCAATGAATTTAGGAGCTATAGTAACTGAAGTTGACACCAATAATCAAATAGTTTTTCAACTAGAATGTATCAATGGGCAAAATATATATCGTGCTCATAAGTTTGATTGGTTTTTTGATGCTTCAATAGTAGGATGTACCGAATCTATGGCGTGTAATTATGATCCTAACTATATTGTTGATGACAGCAGTTGCTATTTTAAGCTGGACTCTGCTTATATAATGTATACCAATAATACTTTATCAGCTCAAGTAAATGGGGGATATCCACCTTATTCTTATTTATGGAATACCAATGAGACTACACAAGACATTACCAATCTAAATCCTGGTCTATATTGGGTTGTTGTAAACGATATGAACTTTTGTTACACTGATACATTGTATTATGATTTATCCTCTACTGGAATTTTAGAATTTAATAATTCTTTGATTCAAAAGAATTTTAAGATTTATAATGCTTTAGGCCAAGAAGTGAAATTCAAGTACAATGAGTTGCAGTTTCATCAGCTTCCTGACGGTAGAATTAGAAAGAAAATTTTTTACAGATGAAAATGAAGGTGCTTTTATGTTACTTTTTTTTTCAGGGTGTGTTGTTATACTCTAATGCTCAATCACCATTTTTAGTGGTATTAGGGACAACACAAGACGGGGGATCTCCTCATTTAGGATGCTCCAAAAAGTGTTGTGAAATGTTATTTTCATCACCAGATCCATCTAGAAAAGTTGTGAGTTTAGGGATAGTAGATCCGATAGAAAAAAAATATTGGATGTTAGAAGCAACACCCAACTTTACTACACAAGTCAGTTTGTTAAATGAGTTTTGTGGATTTCAACATCATGATTTACCTGATGGCATATTTATAACTCATGCACATATTGGGCATTATACAGGTTTGATGTATTTAGGAAGAGAAGTCATGTCATCCAATCAGACCCCTGTTTACGCCATGACAAGAATGAAAGGATTTTTGATTCAAAACGGTCCATGGAGTCAATTAGTTAATTTAAAAAATATAAAACTTAAAAATATTAATCCAGGAATAGAAACGAAGTTGAGTAATAGTATTTCAATTATCCCATTTAAAGTTCCTCATAGAGATGAGTTTTCAGAAACTGTGGGCTATAAAATTATTGGGCCCCAAAAGACTATTTTATTTATACCAGATATTGATAAATGGGGAAAATGGAATAAAAAAATTATAGATGAAATAAACGATGTTGATATGGCTTTTATTGATGGAACATTTTATGATGAAAAAGAGATAAATTACAGAGATATTTCCGAAATACCGCACCCGTTCATTATTGAAACTATGCATTTATTTAAAGACCAAGAACCATTTATGAAGTCAAAAATAAATTTCATTCATCTTAACCATACCAATCCATTATTAGACACCACTTCACAGCAGTATAAGTCAGTAACTGATAATGGTTTTTCTGTAGCTTTCTTTAAACAGAAAGTAAATTTATAGTAACTATTAAGCAGCTATATAGCAATATTAATTAACTTGCTTTGTTGATTTTCATGAAATTTATCTTTTTCATTTCGACTTTTTTATGGTGTTTTCATATTGAATTTGAAGCACAGGTGCCTGCTTATTATCAATCCATAGATTTTACACTTACTGGCGATGCGCTCAAAAGTGAATTAGCTACATTAATTACATCATCTCATCATTCCTCGTTTGAATACACTTCTAATACATCTACAGATACTTGGGACAT
Organism: uncultured Flavobacteriales bacterium; assembly: GCA_913042175.1. GTDB lineage: Bacteria > Bacteroidota > Bacteroidia > Flavobacteriales_D > Parvicellaceae. The sequence continues at coordinate 11,542 of CAJWIX010000040.1, read as the reverse complement.
TATTAAATCATCAGATACTTATCTATTAGACAGTACTAAGGTTTTTCTTGTTTATGGATACGATGATTTTGATCAAGCTTTTCAAAATGATTTATCAAGAGATAAATCTTTATCATGCCACGGTAGTCCATGTGATGGTCTATATAACAGAGAGCATGTGTATGCAAAATCGCTTGCTAACCCTTCTTTAAGCACTTCTTTCCCTGGTCCTGGGACAGACGTCCATAATTTAAGAACTTGTGATTATGTTACCAATACTTGGCGGGGTAACAGAAAATTTGGTCCTGCTAATGGTAATGCTGGAGTTACCAATGATGGGTTTTGGTATCCTGGGGATGAATGGAAAGGAGATATAGCAAGAATGATGATGTATATGTATTTGAGATATCCAAACCAATGTCCTGCAATGGATGTTGGTGCAGGTGCATCAACATTTGCTCTAAATGGTGATATGCCAGATGTTTTTTTAACATGGAATGCAGAGGATCCTGTTTCTACTTTTGAACAGGGCAGAAATGATGTAATAGCTTCATTTCAGGGAAATAGAAATCCTTTTATTGACAATCCTTTTTTAGCTACAGTTATTTGGAATGGGCCAGCCGCTGATAATACTTGGTTATTCTCATCGATACAACAATCTATGGTTTCTAAAATTGTATATAATCCATCCAATCAAACAATCTATTGTTCAAATGGGGAAATGGCAAATTTTGAGGTGTTGGACTTGGGTGGGAAAAAAGTAATCAGCAGATATGCTAATTTAGTTTCTTTAGATCAAGTTAAAAAAGGCATTTACTTTATTAGAACAAATAATGCCATTAAAAAAGTAGTTATTCACTAGTTTTTTTATTGTCTTCTTCATTGAACTTTTCTTCGTTCTTTCTCATTTCTTCAGCCATTTTTTTGAACGCTTGGTGTTCAGCTTTCTTCCTAGCTTTAACTGCGCGAACGGCTTTATCTACCATTACATCTCTTTCGTCATAATCTTCTATTTTCCCTGGCTTGTCAATTCTCATATCTTCACTAATCCCCAATTCCTCAAGAATGTCATCCGTAAAATTTATTTTACCTAGGCCATAATAGATTTTAATAAGGTCTTTATGTTTATTCATGATAAGAATGTCTTGAATGGTGATGTGTTTGATACTGTTGTAACCAAATCCTAACCTAGACTTCTTAGTTAATTTCCTAAGATTAACACTGTAAGTACTGTTTTCAAAATCTAAAATATCCATAATGACTGTTTTTTAGGAATGTAATTTTAGCGTAAAATTATAAATATTGGTATAAATCTGAATAATTTATCTTATTTGACTCGTGAAGTTTGACTTGTTTTTAAAGTATATTTATTAATATTACCACTCATTAATCATTAATTTGAATGTATGCTTAAGGTATTTTTAAAATCTTTTTTTCTAGCTGTAGTTTTAATGAGTTTTAATTCTTGTAAGGTGATCTTTACGGGTGGGCTAAGGGCCAATATTGAAAGACAGAAGTTAGATATGGAGAAAATTCAGTATTACAATTCCAAATCAATCAATTTAAAACGCGTAGTTTCTGAAAGAGAAACAGATGTTATAGAGGGAAAGGTTACTATTATGAATGGACAAATGATTGAAGAAATTGAAATTAAAAAAAATACACCTGGAGTTTTGGTAAAAAAACTACCTAACGAAGTTCATATTAAATTTGAGCCAGGAGAACAAGAAGATAATTACCTAATTTTTAAAAAAGGTGCAGATCAAATCTATTATTTTGAGGCCAATAGCTGGACAAAAAAGGATTTAGCACAAAACGAACAAGGTCAGACAGTTCTAAGCTCCTATAAAGGAAGAGTTCAATATCATGGACACTTATACAGAACCAATAGCATGATAAATAAACCTCAACTTATGATTAAGAAGAAAAGTTCTAGAAATACTGATTACAATAAAAGAACAGCCAAAGGCGTTAAAGTCAATTAATTTTTTCTATAATTTTTCGCATGCAGTTTATTCCATCAATGGCTGCAGATACAATTCCTCCTGCATAACCGCCTCCTTCACCACACGGATAAAGCCCTTCAACCTGCGGACTTTCTAAACTTATTTTATCTCTTGGTATTTTAACTGGAGATGAAGTCCTTGATTCTGGAGCATGAATAACAGCATCGTTAGTTAGAAAGCCAGGCATTTTTTTGTCAAAATCTTTAAATGCTTTTTTGAAATTTTTAATCATAAATAAAGGAAAAACTTCCTTCAACATCACGCTTTTTACACCAGGAATATATGAGGATCTAGGAAAATCAAACGATTTTTTGTCTTGCATAAAATCCAGTAGTCTTTGGGCAGGAACTTGTTGGTTTTTCCCAGCTTTCTCCCAACAAACTTTTTCAATTTGCTGTTGGAATTTTAAACCAACAAATGGATCTGTTTTGTAGTTTTTAGACAGTTTTTCAGGATTAATCGTCATTACAATTCCTGAATTTGCATATGGATTATTTCTTTTTGATGGTGACCATCCATTAGTAACTACCTCACCAGATTGAGTGGCACAAGGTGCTATAATTCCACCAGGACACATACAAAAGGAATATACTCCAACCTCTTCTACCTGAGTTACCAATGCATATGCAGCAGGAGGTAAATATTCATTGCTTTTTTTACCCCAATATTGAATTTTATCTATAAGTTCCTGTTGATGCTCTATTCTTACACCTAACGCAAATGGTTTAGCTTCTAATTTTATACCATTATCGTGTAAAAGATAAAGTACATCTCTAGCGGAATGTCCAGTAGCTAATAATAGGTTTGAAGTAGGGAATTTCTTATTTTCATTTATGGTAATTTCTTCAATTGCATTATCAACAATTGTAATATCTGTTAGCTTACTATTAAAATGAATTTCTCCTCCATGCTTAATGATTTCAGCTCTAATTTCTTCTATAATTTTAGGTAGCTTATTGGTGCCTATATGTGGGTGAGCATCAATTAGAATATTTTCATCTGCACCAAAATGAATAAACCATTTTAGTACAGTTTTTACATCTCCCCTTTTTTTAGACCTCGTGTATAGTTTCCCGTCTGAATACGTGCCAGCACCACCTTCCCCAAAGCAATAATTAGATTCAGGATTAACAATACCTTTTTTATTTAAATCTGCAAGATCTCGCCTTCTGTCCCTTACCTTTTTACCTCTTTCAAAAATAATGGGCTTTATTCCTTTGTTTATAGCGTGCAGAGCAGCAAAGAGACCCGCTGGACCAGCACCAATAATGGTTACACTCTTTTCTTTTGCTACATTTTTAGCACTATAGTAAGGTTTGTTATTTGGTATGTTTTCATCAATATAAACATCAATAACACATTGGATTTTTATTTTTTTTGACCTTGCATCTAAAGAACGCTTTATAAATGTATAATTAAAACTCTCTACATTCTTTGAAATTAGAGGTTTGATTTTGGATCGGAGTATATCATCATTATGTACATCTTCTGGGTTGATGGGAAATTGTACTCTTTGTATCATATATTATAACCTTAATCGCTAAATTTATTGATGAAAGAACTTCATGGTTTTGGTATGGTAATCATCTGTTACTTTCAATAAATAAAGACCAGTTTCATAGGAAGAAATTTCTATAACATATTGCTGATTAGTAATTGCTGAAACTAACTCATCGTTGTCTACTTTTTTACCAAACGCATCAAAAATTTCAATAGTTACTTTTCCAACAAAACCTTCTAATTCTATATTTAGGTAATCTGTTGCAGGATTAGGGTGGCAATTTAATTTTATAAAATTATTCTCCAATTCATCTGAAAGACCATATCCTACGGTAAAATAATGTGTGATTTGATCCCCAAAGTCAGAGTCAAAACCTTCTAGAGGTGCACCAGATGGTTTTCTAATTTGAAAAAATCCTGTTCCATCATTATTTGCAAAGAAATTTAACCCATCATGATCAGTGTCAATAAGTTCTATTTTGTAACAACCAGGCGTTAAATTTAATGTGTCTTTGTAAAGTGTGTTGTTCTGAAAATTAACTCTTGAAAAAATGTCATTACCATCAACATCTTTAACGTATAGTTTAGTTTCATTTCCAGCATTATTAGTTCTAGTCCATAAAACTATATCCTCTTGGTACACTGGTGGCGCTTCAAAAGAAGTGGTGTAAAAATTATTTTTTTCATAGTCATCCGAAGCACCATTTACTTCTGTTATAACAACATGGAATTTTTTACAAAATTGAGCATGATCCCAAAATGATTGATCTGTTATAGGCAGTATTACAGAAGTGGATTCATCAAAATTTAAACTACCATTCCATGTGTGAAATTCATGTGGGCCACCACAGATCCAGTATTCAAACTTTATATTATCTATTGGTTGCTCTCCATTATTCTTCACTACTATTTCAGGTTGGTCACACATGGGGTTAAATCGGTTATGATATTCCCAATTATTGGGTTTTAATACATCTTCAATACTAGCATCTTGCTGGAAATTGTGGTCTCCATATGATACCAATTGAACAGTTAATCTGTAATTCCCTTCCATGCCACCAGCAGTTACTTCCATACCATAGTCAATATTTACAGTATCACCGGGATTTACTAAATCAGAAAATTCATGGTCATATGTAGTGCCAAAAGTACCTGGACACCATCCCGCTCTGTCATAAATCCAGGTTCCCCCTTGAGAAATAACCGGATTGTCAGCACATTCTTTCCAGTTTAGCCATTCAAATTCTTTTGCACCATTAATTTTAACATGATGTAGCTTCGGGCAAAACTCTGCACAGTTTTGAAAACCACCAAACCAATGTCCAGTGGTTCGTGTTTTTATTTTGTAATGACTGGCGCTGGGATTTAAAGGAATGTCAACAGGGGGTAAAGAAACATCATTGGCAATATTTGCATGACCGTAATCGCCTCTCCATATCGTTTCAAAGTCAATAATATCTCTTGCAGGAACCCCTTTAATCATAACGAATTTTAAATCAATTAATTCTTGTTGGTTCCCAGCTCTAATTTCCAAAGTGTCTTTGAATAATGGGGTATAATCAGTAACATCGTATACCCACCTGAATCCTTGTGGTCCTAAATCTAGACCAATTCCATATGGGGTAACATAGTTTTGTAACTGATGAATATGCTGCTTATAATTATTGTTTAGTATCACATCTTCACCAAAATCAACAGAATCTAGTTTTATTCCGTTAGGGTCATAAATAAAGCCCCATCCACTCTCATAGGCATAAGTTGTATCAATTATGGTTTTAGAAATACCACTTACAGCCATATCAATATAGGGTTGTGTCTTAATCACAGAAACTGATGGACCAATGATGGTGTCATTGTACAAAGTAGAATCTATGAAATAGGTATAACTTCCTTGAAATAATCCCATTTGGGGTCTTATAAAAGTAGATGTGGTGTTAAAATTTAATTCATTTGGATTAGTTGTTTGTAGTTCTGGTAGCCCCAAAAGTGTACCGTGATGTTGGTTTTGACTGTAATCATTGCATTGATGATTTTGAATATCATTGAAATCATAGGCAACTTGCAAGTTTTGATAGAATGGGTGAGTGGACTGAATGGTTTTATCCATCCAATTTTTTATAGTTAGTTGGTCTAATGCAACATTCCAAACTCTAAATTCATCAATCTTCCCATCATAAACCCCATTAAAATTATCACCGGCTGTACCCCCAATTCTAAATTTGGTAATACCGGACATGGTTCTTGTTTTTCCAGATGCACTCATAAATACTTCACCATTTAAGTACGCTATCATTTCTCCAGTGTTAGCGTCTTTAGTAAATGCCCAATGATTCCACTTTCCAGCGAAATCATTAAAATTGGCCGATTGATTTACTCTATCGTAAGAACCAGTTCCGCTATTGCCAGCATCCCAATAAATATTGCTATTACTCCATGGGAGGTGACAATTAACTACACGATAGCCATTTTGATCTCTACCTTCAAAAATATAACTATTAAAAGGCATTCTATTTTCATCTCCATAACACCAAAAGCTAATGGTAATTTCACTATTAATATTATTAAAAGCAGAAGCAGGTATATCTACTATATCATCATCATTAAAATCAAAATGACCATTATCAAATTGGAACAAACCAGCATTGGTAAATGCACTATCAGAAATAACAGCTGGCGCATTACTATGAGATGAAGTTAGATATTGTATATCTACAATTATATTGTCTGTTCCATTCCATATAAAAGGTTGTAGAAAATGAAAATTTTTGGAACCACTAAGAAGTTCAGGGGTGTTTTTTTCATATACTTTCACCAGGCTGTTATTTTCAAAAACACTATCACTAAGCAAGCTTAAACTGGTTTGTTTTAGATGTATAACCAATTTTTGAGCTTCAACTCCAGCATTGGTAAAATTTAGCTTTAACTTATTTAAATCACCAGCATAAATGCCTTGATTTATTAATTCATTTTTTGTAATTAAATATTGTGCTCTTCCAGATTTGGTAAGATCATTAAACACTTCATCGGTTACCAATGCCCCGTTACCTAAAACACAGCTATCTTCATTAATAGTAGATGTTACTACAGCGTTATAATCATAGTGTTGATATACATCAAACTTGGGTTGGTTAAGGTAGCTAATATAATCAGGTGTAGTATTACCTAAATAGTAATAAGGAGAATTGATGTTTTCATGTTGAAACAGTCTTGTATATGTAGTGTAATCCCACTCCCCACAAGGATAATTATCCTGAGTTGTAGCTTGATCACATTTTAAGGTATAATACATTAGAATTTTATGATATTGATTGGTGTCATTTGGAAAGACGTACCAACCTCTTCTTTTAGTTATATCGGCAAATGTTAATGTTTGTACAGTGATGGTGTCTCCAACAGGCTGAGTCCAAAACGATGGAGAGATGATTAAAACACATAAAACAGATGTTAATAGCCTTCTTACTTGCATGATTTAGAGTTAGTTATGAAATGAAAAGTGTTAGTTAGAATCTAAAAATGGATGAATTAGTATTTTTATTTTTTTTAAATTTAAAGAAAAAAAGATGGAAAATTCATGTTCATGTAAATGCGATAGTTGCAAAAAAGGAAATTGCAATGATTGTTCTTGTGACCCATGTGCTTGTCAAGACTGTTCTTGTTAATTTTAGTAAAACTTAACAGTTATATAGTAGTGTAAATTTGTTTTTTGTTTAGCTTTTAAATAAATTTGTTAAACAAAAAATAACTTATGCACACCACTACTTCAATCAAAAAACCTTCTATTGTTTATTCATCTTATCTCGTTGGAGGTGATATTTTACCATGGGATGGTCCTATGGCAAATGTATATTCTAACATATTTTTTTCAACTAATCCTGAAGGAGAATCTAAACCTACTTTAATAGGTTCTGTCCCCGACATGCATGAGAAAAGTTCTATTGATGCATTAAATGCAGCAGTACAAGCATTTTCTAGAGGTCAAGGCCTGTGGCCAACTATGAAAGTTAAAGATAGAATTGCCTGTGTCGAAAAATTTGCTTCACAAATGAAGCAAAAAAGAGAAATTATTATCGAATTATTAATGTGGGAAATAGGCAAAAATAAAGCCGATGCTACCAAAGAATTTGATAGAACGGTGGAATACATTTATGACACAATAAATGCCTATAAAATGTTGGACAGAAAAAGTGCAAAATTTGATAAGGAGGGAGCTATACATGCTCATATTAGAAGGGGTCCGTTAGGTGTTGTTCTTTGTTTAGGCCCATACAATTATCCACTAAATGAAACATTCTGTCTGCTTATTCCTGCACTTATTATGGGAAATACTACAATATTTAAGCCAGCTAAACTAGGTGTATTACTCATCACTCCACTTTTGGATGCATTTAAGGATTGTTTTCCTGCAGGAGTGGTAAATATTTTATTTGGAAGAGGAAGAAATATTGCTGCACCAATAATGCGTACTGGCAAAGTTGATGTGTTGGCACTAATTGGACACAGTTCATCGGCAGTAGCGCTACAAGACCAGCACCCTCATAAAAATAGATTGAGACTAATTTTAGGCCTAGAAGCTAAAAATCCAGCTATCATTTTACCTGATGCTGATTTGAATCACGCTGTAAGTGAATGCATATCTGGAACACTTTCTTACAATGGACAACGTTGTACCGCACTAAAAATCTTATATGTACATGAATCTATAAAAGATGATTTTTTGAAAAAGTTTTCGGAGGCAGTTGATAATCTAAAATATGGCTTACCATGGGAAGACGGTTCTTTTTTAACCCCACTTCCAGAACCTCAAAAACCTACTTACCTCAAAAACCTCATTGATGATGCAGTTTCGAAAGGAGCATCAATCATGAATCAAAAAGGAGGTGAATTATCAAAAAATTACTGTTATCCTGCAGTTTTGTATCCTGTTGACACTACAATGGATTTATTTCATGAAGAACAATTTGGACCAGTTATTCCTGTGGTATCTTTTTCTGATATTGAACAACCGCTAAATGATATGGCCAATTCTGAGTATGGCCAACAAGTGAGTTTATTTGGGAAAGATGTTAAAAAATTGGGGCCATTAATTGACACGCTAGCAAATCTTGTTTGTAGAGTTAATTTGAACAGTTCGTGTCAAAGAGGTCCAGATGTTTATCCATTTACTGGAAGAAAAAACTCAGCTGTTGGAACACTAAGTGTTTTCGATGCATTGAGGTCATTTTCAATAAGAACATTTGTAGCTTCTAAAGACAATGAATACAATAATCAAATTTTAAATGATTTGTTAAACTCAGATCATTCTAATTTCATCAACACTGAATATTTATTATAAATTCGTAGGCGTTCTATGAAACCTACATTATTAATCTTAGCTGCTGGAATGGGGAGTCGTTATGGTGGCTTGAAGCAAATTGATGGTATTGGCCCAAATGATGAGCCCATTATTGAATATTCTATATACGATGCTATCAAGGCTGGATTTGGAAAAATTGTTTTTGTTATAAGAAAAGAGTTTGAGACTCCATTTAGAGCGCGTTTCGATCAATTCTCCAACAGAATAAATATTGAATATGTTTTTCAACCAGTCAATGTTGCTGTTGAAGGATTAGACATTATTAACAGAGAAAAGCCTTGGGGAACAACACATGCCGTGTTGGTAGCTAAAGACGTCATTAAAGAACCATTTGCTGTTATAAATGCAGATGACTATTATGGTTCGAATTCTTTTCAACTTATGGCAGACTTTTTAATTAAGGAATGCACTGAAAGTAAGATGTCAATGATTGGCTATGTTTTAAGTAATACACTTTCTGATCATGGAACAGTTAACAGAGGTGTTTGCCAAGTTGATGAGCACCAAAACTTAATTGAAGTCAATGAAAGGGTAAAATTAGCGATGAAAAATGGCGTATTAAAATACAATATAGGAAGTGATGATCCTGAAGGTGAAGAGGATCCGTCATCTAGTGTTTCTATGAACTATTGGGGCTTTCATCCGAGTATTTTTATGCATATGGAAAAAGGGTTATATGATTTTATGAAAGCCAATACCGAGAATCCTACAGCTGAATATTATATTCCAGATATTGTAACTAAGATGATTTCTTCTGGTGATGCTGTTTTCAATGTTATTCCAACACATGACAACTGGTTTGGTGTTACCTACAAAGAAGACAAGCAAATGGCAGTGGACACTCTAAATAAGTATATTTCAGCTGGTGTTTATCCAGAAAACTTGTGGAGTTAATACAAGTACAGCAGATTTTTTCAAACTACTATGAGGGGGTAGATATTAACTCATTTAATAGAGTTTCTACAGGATTAATTAATGAAACATTTGTAGTAGAAACGAATCAAGGAAAGTATATTCTACAGGCGATTAATCAGCACGTTTTTCCTGACCCCAACATTGGGTTAGCGAATATTAAATTGATATCAGCAGCCTTAATTGAAAAGAATTTTAAATACTATTTCCCTGCTCCTATTCAATTTAAATATGTCCATCATTTTAATAAAATATGGCGAATACTGCCCTTTATTGAAAACACCCGATCATATGACCAAATTATAGATGTAAGAATGGTATCAGAAGCCTCATGGTGTATGGGTGAATTCTATCAACTATTAGAAGGCTTTCCTGCTGAAAAATTAAGTCAAACTATTCCAAACTTTCATAATGGAGCACACTATCTCAATAAACTAGTAATTGGCCGAGATAAAGCAATTAAACAAAGAAAAGAAGCTGCTGAAATAGTATTAAATAAAGTAGATGAGGTTAGCCATTTGTTGATACAGTTTGATCAATTGGTCGAGGAATCACCAACTCGAGTAGTTCATTTTGACACTAAAATCAACAATTTTCTTTTTGATGATAAAATGAAAGTTAAGGCGTTAATAGATTTAGATACTTTGATGCCTGGTTCAGTATATTCAGACATAGGAGATATGATAAGAACTTATTCCAATGTTCATGGGGAAGAATCTACTTCATTTGATCAAATACAAGCTAATGAAAAAATTATAGCTGAAATCATACAATGTTTTTGCCAAAAGGTATCACTATCTCAGATAGAAAATAAAAATTTAAGATTTGCTGGTAAAGCCATCACTTTAATGCAAAGTGTTCGATTTTTAACGGACTTTTTAATGGGAGATATATATTATAAAACAAATTCACCCATGCATAACCTAGATAGGGCTAAAAACCAATTGGCCTTATTTGATTCCATGAAATGGTAAAAGCTTATTGTTGTACCATTTAAAATTTCTTAATTTAGGATAGTAAAGCTTATTTCTAATGCAAAAAAGTATTGTTTTTTATCTATTTTTCATTTTAATTTCATCTCTTAACAATATAGCTGCTCAGGATATTAAATTTTTCAATCAAAGACCGATAAAAAATGTATTTATCGGAATTGGAGGAGATGGAGGTATGGGATCCATTAACCAAGAAAAATTAAGATTAATGTCATTTGAATTATTGATGATTCAAAAGATAGGATTAGGCTACAGCAAACAATTTGTGGGGGATAGTTTATATGGTAATTATATTTCCATTCCTGCTAATTTAACCTTTGCCATAGGAAAAAGAAATCACATGTTTGAAGTAGGTGTTGGAACAACAATTTTTTTAAATCTTAAGGACCCTACTTATCAATTTTGTTTGTATCCCATATTTGGGTATAGGATACAACCACTAAAATCAAAAAAAGTATTTTTTAGATTGTGCTTTATGATTCCTAGTAATTTAGACTTTGATACCTATTTCACTTTGAAAAATACTAATACTATTTTTACGCCAATTTCCATTGGAATAGGGAGAAGTTTTTAGTACTATTTTTCTGGTTTATCATCTACCCAAATACCTTTATGACTTATAGTGCCATTTTTGAGAGTAAGTGTGCCTTGTCCGTTCTTTTTTCCATGCTGCCATTCTCCATCGTATAGGTCGCCATTTTCATAGATCATTACCCCTTCACCACTTTTTTTACCGTTTATCCATTCTCCAATATATTTATTGCCATTAGCATAGCTCATAATCCCTTGTCCATTGGCTT
>CAJWIX010000039.1 GCA_913042175.1 uncultured Flavobacteriales bacterium | reverse complement strand
TATCAAGATGTTTTATTCGATTTAAAAGTGGTGCTAGTGGAAGTATTGAAGCGAATTGGCTGGCTACAGGATGTAAAATGAAACATGATTTTGAAATATATGGAACAAAAGGTTCAATTAAGTTTTCTCAAGAAAGGTTAAATGAGTTATATTTTTTTTCATCAAATGATAAAAAAAATATTCAAGGTTTTAGAAAAATTGAAGCTGGTCCAGCTAATAAGCCCTATGATAGATTTTGTGTGGCGCCAGGTCACCAGTTGGGATTTAATGAGCTTAAAGCTATTGAAATAAGTAATTTTGTAAAATCAATAAATAATGAAATTCCAGAACCTTTTAATTTTAGTAGTGGTCACAGAATACAAAAATTAGTGGACACCATTCATAGATCATCTCGACAAAAAAGTTGGTTAAGGGTCTAAATAATAAATTAACCTAATTTATAATTTCTGCTTGCTTCAGGATCGTTGATTGAAAATGGAAGAGATAATATTTCTGTCCATGCATCCTCAGATATTTCGAAATTTGACCATTCTACAATTTGATCAATTCGTGATTTTTTAGTTATACCGACTATAGTAGAAGATATTCTAGGATCTTTCATTGAAAACTGTAAGGCAGCTGCTCCCAAAGGAATATTATATTTTAGGCAAATTTTTTCTAAATCAAAAATTGGTTTAAGTTTTTTTTCTGAAACTTCTTGATAAACTAATCTATTAGTTTCTTTAGTCCCTTTAGCTAAGATTCCTCCACAAAATGGTGCAGCATTAAAAATTTTTATACCTTTCTTCTTAGCTAAATTAAAAAGCTTATCTGCTTGCCGATTTAGTAAGGTGAACCTGTTATGATTTATCATTACATCAAAAGGCCATTCTTGTATCAAGTCATACATCATTTCTACTTTTCCCATTGCCAAGCCAACTAAGGTTACACTTCCTTCCTCTTTAAGTTGAAATAATGTATCCAGTGCACCGCCTTTACAAGTAATATCATTAAGATCTTTACAATGTTCTGGGTCGTGTAGATGAAGAATATCAATCTTTTCAGTTTCTAGAGCCTTAATACTTTGTTCGAATGATTTGAGAGTGGCATCTCGGTCTAAAATATTTGTTGCCGTATCTCGATCAATTTTTGTAGCAAGAATAATGTTATTAGGTTTTCCTCCTAATGATTTAAATACATTTCCAATGAGTTTTTCACTTCTTCCCATACCATAATTTCTAGATGTATCTATAAAGTTAGAAGGTCCATTTAGAATTGCTAATATGGTTTCCTCTGCTATTGATGGATTGACTTCATACCCATAGGTATCAGGCATATTCCCCAATGCAGATGTACCAAAACAAATCTCAGAAACTTTAATCTTATCTCCAATATCTTTTTTGTTCATAGTAGGTATATTTTTATAATTATAGGTTTAATTTTTCCAATTTTCAGATTATTTTTTAAAATAAATTATCGAAAAAATTTTGGTTTGGCTATGAAAAAAGTTGGAAATCTTGATCTAATAACAATAGGTAGAAGTTCAGTCGATCTATATGGTTCTCAAATTGGTGGTCGTTTAGAGGATATGAGAAGTTTTCAAAAATATATAGGTGGCTCTCCTACAAATATTGCTGCTGGTGCAGCTAGATTAGGTTTAAAATCAGCTGTTATAACCAGAGTTGGCAACGAACATATGGGGAGGTTTATTTTAGAAGAATTAAAAAAGGAGGGAGTGAATACTGAAGGTATTAGAATAGATAAAAAAAGGTTAACTGCTCTTGTCATTTTAGGTATAAAAAACCAAAATAATTTCCCACTAATTTTTTACAGAGAAAATTGTGCTGATATGGCGTTATCAACCAATGATATAGATGAAAATTTTATTTCAAGAGCAAAATGTATTTGTGTAACTGGGACACACCTTTCAAATGCGAATGTAGAAGGAGCAACACTCAAAGCCCTTTCTATAGCAAAAAAGCTTAAGAAAAAAACAGTTTTAGATATTGATTTTAGACCTAACTTATGGGGGCTTTCAGATCATAATGATGGAGAAAATAGATTTATAGAATCCCGTCATGTTACAAAAAAATTACAGAAAACCTTAAAGCTTTTTGATTTAATTGTTGGAACTGAAGAAGAATTCCATATTGCAGGAGGTATTAACAATACTATAAAAGCTTTAAAAAATGTTCGATCATTAACTAAAGCAGTCTTAGTTTGCAAAAGAGGACCCTATGGAGCAAGTCTTTTTGAAAATAAAATAAAATCAAATTTAGAGAAAGGTATAACGGGTAAGAATTTTAAAATTGATGTATTTAATGTTCTTGGCGCAGGTGATGGCTTTATGGCAGGTCTGCTTAGAGGATGGTTAAGAAATAATAATTGGGAAACTTGTTTAGATTATGCAAACGCTTGTGGTGCGATTGCAGTTAGCAGGCATGGTTGCACCCCATCATATCCAAGTTGGAAAGAATTATCATTTTTTCTCAAAAGAGGAATAAAAAATCATATACTACGTAAAGACCAGGATTTAGAAAATATTCATTGGTCTACAACTAGAGGTGGAAATATAAAAAAGAATTTAATTTTAGCTTTTGATCATAGGGTACAATTTGAAGAATTAGCAAAAAAAAATAATATCCCTTTTGAGAGAATTTCTTTATTTAAAAATTTATGTTTCAAAGCAAGTTTAAAGGTTGCAAATAAAAAAGGCGAATTTGGAATTATATGTGATGATTTATACGGTAAAGAAATTCTTCATAAATCATCTGATTATAACCTTTGGATTGCAAGACCTGCAGAATTACCAAAATCATTTCCAGTAGAATTTGGGAATGATGTTGGAGAAAATTGTTATGGTTTAATTGAATGGCCAAAAAGCCATATCGTAAAATTACTTTGTTTTTATAACCCTAAAGATTCAAAAGATATTAGATCACAACAAGAGAAGAACTTAATTTCTATTTTTAAGGCTTGTAGACAAAACAATTTAGAGTTTTTGCTAGAAATAATAACTTCTAGAGAGTATGAAAAAAATGATGAAGATATTTTAAAGGTTATAGATCGCCTATATCGTATTGGCATAAGGCCAGATTGGTGGAAGTTGGAACCGTTGAAAGAAAAAGAAAATTGGTTGAAACTAGATAAGCTAATTTTAGAGTGGGATCAATTTTGTAGGGGTGTTTTATTATTAGGTTTAGATAAGCCAATGCGGCAACTATCAAGATCTTTTAAATTTGCGCAATCATCCAAAATGGTTAAGGGATTTGCAGTTGGAAGGAGTATTTTTGGAAAGGTTGCAGAAAAATGGTTTTCAGGAAAAATATCTGATTCAGAGGCTACAAAAGTAATGTCAGATAATTTTTATAAACTTTGTGCAATATGGAACAAAAATAATTAATTAAAAGCGGTTGATTTCATGAGTAATTTATTAATAAAACCCAATAATGATAGTAAAATAAAGTTTGATATAACCCCAGAAACTGCTCATTGGGATTATGTTGGCTTTAAATTATATCATTTAAAAAAGGGTGATAATATTAAAGAGAAAACGAACCTTGAGGAGTCTATTTTAGTTTTTGTTGAAGGCTATGGAGACATTGAGGTTTCTGGAAAAAAACTTGGGAAATTGGGTACTCGAAATTCAGTTTTTGAAAAAAAACCTCCATCAGGTGTTTATATCCCCTTACAAACAGAGTGGACTATTAGTGCAAGTACCAATTTAGTGTTAGCCGTATGTAGTGCTCCAGGAAAAGAAGGGTTTCTTCCTTCAATAATAAATTCAGACGAAATAAAACTTATTGAAAGAGGTAAAGGATCAAATAAAAGACACATTTTCAATATTGCAATGGAAGATAATCCAATAGCTAATAGCTTGCTAGTTACAGAAGTATTTACTCCCCAAGGTAACTGGTCTTCTTATCCACCACATAGGCATGATGAAAACGATTTTCCAAATATTACATATTTAGAGGAAACATATTACCATAGAATTAATCCTAATAATGGATTTGGGTTTCAACGAGTTTTTTCTGAAGATAGAACTGTAGATCAAGCAATATGTTTTAATGATGGTGATGTAGTTTTAGTTCCTAAAGGACATCATCCATGTGGAGTACCTTATGGCTACGAACTTTATTATCTTAATGTTATGGCTGGTCCTATTAGAAAATGGAGATTTAAAAATCATCCAGATTTTGAATGGTTATATCAAAGAGATAGAAATAGTATTTAAACTTTATTGTTATCACTAATCTATAACTATAAAATTAATTCCTCAGGTTCTTTTAAATTATTTGATCGACAACAAGCAACTAATGTGTTTGCTAATAAGCATGCAATAGTCATAGGTCCAACACCTCCTGGTACTGGAGTAATAGCATTTGCAAATTTGCTACAATTTTCAAAATCGACATCTCCAATTAATTTTGATTTAGTTTCTCCATTTTCTTCTATATTAACTCTGTTAATTCCAACATCAATAATCACAGCGCCTTGTTTTATCCAGCTAGATTTTACAAAATTTGGTCTTCCTACTGCAGCAACAATTATATCACTAGTTTTACAGATTTCTTCAATATTTTTTGTTTTTGAATGAACCACTGTGACTGTACAATTTTCTGACAAGAGAAGGTTGAACATTGGTTTGCCTACTATATTTGATCTACCAATAACTGTTGCTTTTTTTCCTTCTAAATTTCCAACAAACTCTCTTAATAACATCAAACAACCTAATGGAGTACATGGTACTAAAGATTTTTGGCCTGTATTTAAAAGTCCAACATTTGAAATATGAAATCCATCAACATCTTTAGACGGTTTAATAGTGTTTATAATCATATCCTCATTCAAATGCTTAGGAAGCGGTAGTTGACAAAGTATTCCATGAACATTTGGATCATCATTTAATTTTTTTACTAATTCCAACAGAGTTTTTTCATCAACTGTTTCTTCCAACTTATATTCATAAGAATTCATACCTGCCTTTTTAGTTTGAATTCCTTTATTTTTTACATAAACCTTACTAGCAGGATCTTCTCCCACAAGTACTACTGCAAGACCTGGTACAATATCATAATTTTTTTTTAGATTATCTACGTGTGATTTTACTTTTTCACGAATTCTCTCAGAAAAAGCTTTACCATCTATAATGTTCATAATGTTAACTCCTGAAAACTAAAACAAACCTTCTATTTGGGAATTTTCATTTAAATAAATATTTTCAGCACTTGGTATTTTTGGTAAACCAGGCATAGTCATTATATCTCCACAAACAACAACTATAAATCCCGCCCCAGCTGATAATCTTACTTCCCTAATAGGTATTGAATGTCCTACAGGTGCTCCCCTTTTATTAGGATCTGTTGTAAAACTGTATTGAGTTTTGGCCATACAAACTGGTAAATCTCCATATCCACTATCTTCCCAAGCCTTTAGTTGGTCTCTAATAGCTTTATCAGCAACTACTTCATTCGCTCTGTAAATTTTTTTACATACTGTTTCGATTTTTTCAAATAAATTCATTTTATCTGGATACAAAGTAGAAAACTGACTTTTATCACTATCTGCAATTTCTACTACTTTGTTTGCAAGTTCAATAGTGCCTTCAGAACCTTTTTCCCAATGTTTGCATAAAATTGCTTCACAATCTTTTTTAGCAACATATTCCTTTATCTTAGATATTTCATTATCAGTATCAGATATAAAATGATTTATAGCTATGATTACAGGTAATCCAAAGTTTTTTAAATTTTCAATATGTCTTCCTAGGTTATCACAACCTTTTTCAACTGCTGAAGAATTTTCTTCTCCCAGGTTTTCCTTAGTTACTCCACCATTCATCTTTAAAGCTCTTACCGTTGCGACTAAAACAACAGCAGATGGTTTTAAATCAGCTTTTCTACATTTGATATTAAGAAATTTTTCAGCTCCTAAATCTGCTCCAAAACCTGCTTCAGTTACCACATAATCAGCTAGGTTTAAGGCCGCTTTTGTTGCTATAACTGAATTGCATCCGTGAGCAATATTCGCAAAAGGGCCACCATGAACCAAGGCTGGGTTATTTTCTAGTGTTTGAACTATATTTGGTTGCATGGCTTGTTGCAGTAGAACTGTCATAGCTCCGTCTGCTTTTATGTCTTTACAAAAAACTGGAGATTTATCTCTTCTATAAGCAATAATTATATTGCCCAATCTTTTTTGTAAGTCTTTTAAATCATTAGCAAGACAAAGTATAGCCATTACCTCTGAGGCCACTGTTATGTCAAAGCCAGCTTGTCTAGGAAATCCATTAGCAGCACCACCAAGAGATGTTACTATGTCTCTTAAAGCTCTATCGTTCATATCTAATACTCTTTTCCAAACAACCCTTCTAATATCAATTTGTTCTTTGTTTCCCCAATAAATATGATTATCTATCATGGCAGAAAGTAAATTATGGGCACTTGTAATCGCATGAAAATCTCCAGTAAAATGAAGATTCATTTCTTCCATAGGTACTACTTGAGCTTTACCACCTCCAGCAGCACCTCCCTTCATACCAAAGCATGGTCCCAAAGACGCCTCTCGAATACAAATTGCTGTTTTTTTTCCAATAGCATTTAATCCATCGCCTAAACCTACAGTAGTTGTTGTTTTACCTTCTCCAGCAGGGGTTGGGTTGATAGCGGTTACTAAAATTAATTTTCCTTTTTTCGAAGATGAGATTTTTTTCAAAAATTTGTCAGATATTTTTGCTTTATCATGACCATAAGGAACTATATCATCGTAGGAAATATCTAATTTTTGTGCAACATCGGCAATAGGAATTTTTTTGGCAGATCTTGCTATTTCAATATCGCTCTTAAATTTCATTTCATCTCCTCCAATAATTTTTTATTTTTAAGCTATGTTTTCTGCTGAAGTTTGTATCGCTTCCCAAAAAGATGGTGCGGAGGAACTTGCCGACAATAATAAAAATTTTTCTTCAGTAATTTTAATTATAAAAACATTTAAATGTTCCATCAAAGTTCGAGTTGCTGAGTTAATTTCAAATGATGAATGGGATAGATCTAAAGAACAGATCCTCTCTAAGCAGTTATAAGTTTGTGATCCTGATATTTCAATACAAGCCCATGCATCACTCTGTTCAGTGATATAAAAGCACTCTTCAAGATTTGAAATCATGTTAGGAATATTTTTAAAATTATTTGAAAATAATATAAAATACTGATCAACAGAGTTTTTTATTAGTCTCATTGATCCTTCTTTATTTAATGTACTTTTTCCTATCGTAGGTGGATTTATTTTTAATATTTTTTTTAACTCTTTAGTCGAGTTTCTTTCCATATTTTTTGGTATTGAAATACAAAAAATTTCAAATAAAACTTCTTTTATAGAAGTATTTCCTATTTTTTGACTAATACCATTTAATGGAGTTGTAGTTATATTTTTATCCACGAAGAAGTTCTCCTTCTGGATCATAAAAATGTGGGGAATGAATTTCTACCTCGGTAATTTCGTTTTTTAAAGGATTTACAGCATTTACTTTTTCACCATATCTTTGATTTCCTCTTTTTATATAGCCAAGACCAATTGAATGATTTAACATTGGTGAAAAAGCAACCGAACTCATCCATCCTTGGTCATTTTCCAGATTTGCAATTTGACCTTTTTCGATAAAATGAGATCCTGCAACTAGCTGTTGTTTTTTATTAGTTGGAATAAAACCTACTAATTTTAGAGCATCATCTTTATTTAATTCGTCCCTTTCAGACATAGTATTCCCAACGCAATCATTTAATTTTGAAACCATTTTTCCAAGACCAAGATTATGAGCAGTTGTTTGGCCATTTAATTCATTCCCAGCAGCATGACCTTTTTCTATTCTCATAACACCTAAAGCTTCTGTTCCATATGGGACTAGACTATACTTTTTACCAATCTCACTAATTTTCTTTACAAAAAAATCAGCATATCTTCTTGGAACAGCTATTTCATATGCAAGTTCACCAGAAAAAGATATCCTAAATAATCTAGCGGGTATACCTTCAAGTACAGTTATTTTCGCGCATGCCATGAATGGAAATTTATCGTTTGAAATATCAATTTTGGGGTCGCATATTTCTTGTAGAAGTTTCCTAGATTTAGGTCCAGCTATTGCAAATTGTGCCCAATGATCTGTGGTAGAAATTAAGTGTACATCCCAATCTGGTTTTAAGCATTGTTTGCAAAACTCTAAGTGTCTAAATACTGTTACTGCATTTGCAGTTGTAGTGGTCATTACAAAATGGTTTTCTGAAAACCTTGCAGTTGTTCCATCATCAAAGGCTATTCCATCATCTCTAAGCATCAACCCATACCGTACTTTACCAACAGGAAGTTTTCCAAAATTATTTGCATATACAAAATTAAGAAAAGCACCAGAATCTTTTCCTTTTATATCAATTTTCCCTAGTGTTGTAACATCGCAAATACCAACATTGTTTCTAGTTTGAATAACTTCTCTATCAACGCTTTCTCGCCATGTTTTTTCTCCTTTGATTGGGTACCATTGTGCTCTCAACCAATTACCAGCTTCTACAAAAACTGCATTATTTGATTTTGCCCAATTATGAGATGGTGTTAATCTGAATGGCTTAAAATGTTTACCCCTTGATCGACCTGCAAAAGCACCAATCGGGACTGGTGTGAAAGGTGGTCGAAAGATTGTGGTCCCTACTTCATGCATTGTTTTGTTTTTTATTAAGCTAAGTACTGATAGTCCTAAAACATTAGAGTTTTTACCTTGGTCAGTTGCCATGCCTAGTGTCGTATATCTCTTTAAAAGTTCAACAGAATGAAAACCCTCATGCACAGCTAATTTTATGTCTTTAACAGTTACATCATTTTGTAAATCCACCCATATTTTTCCTTCAGGAATTTTTTTTGGAAAGGGTGAAATTTGATACACTTTTTTACTTATATTTACCTTTTCAACTGCTATTTTCCTAAAACCTAAGTTTCTAAGTATTTTTGTTAATTTAATTTTAGAATCATTAAACATCTCTTCATGATTAAAGAGACCATTTGCTGCTCCAATAACTTCCATTGTTTTTGGGGGGTTATGTGGAACAAAACAATGATTTACTTCATTCCATTTAGGTTTTCCTCTTTGATGACAAGTTAAATGCAGGTTAGGATTATACCCCCCAGATACTGCCAAACAATCAGTATTTATAATTCTTCCATTATCCAATTTAATGGAAGAAATTCTCAAATTTCCTTTTGCTTTTACAATATTTCTACCTAAAATATGGTCTATATTTTCTATAGGTGGTTTAATATTTGAACGTTGGTCAATAATGCAAACGACATTACAACCTGCTTTTTTTAAATCCTTTGCAGTTTCCCAACCATCGTCATTATTTGTATATATGGATATGTTATTTCCAGGTATTACTCCCCACCTATTACAATAATGTCTTACCGATTTGGAAAGCATTATTCCAGGTAAGTCATTGTTTTCAAATAAAATGGACCGTTCTAAAGCCCCAGTACACAATACTGAAAATTTTGAATAAATTTTCCAAAGTATATGTCTTGGTTTTGTTATAGTATTTTTAGAATTGTAACTCTTAACTTCCAAAGCTCCATAAATACCATGATCAAAGGAACCATATAAAGTGGTACTGGACATCAATCTGACATTTTTTAAAGAGTTTAGCTCACTTAAAATAGATTTTACCCAATCCGAGCAAATATTATCATTAATATTTATATTTTCTCCATTAAATGAGCCTCCAAGTATAAAATCTTCATCAACTACTATTATCTTGGCACCAGTTCTTGCAGCTATTAAAGCTGAATATAAACCAGCAGGTCCAGCACCAATTACTAATAAATCGCAATGTAAATAGCCTTTGTCATATTTACTTGGGTCACTTTCTTTAGAAAGTTTACCTAACCCAGCTGCATTTCGAATAATAGGTTCATAAACCTTTTCCCAGAAAGCTTTTGGCCACATAAATGTTTTATAATAAAAACCTGCAGATAAAAAAGTTGATAGGTAGTCATTTATTCGCATGAAATCCCAAGAAAGAGACCCAACGTGATTTTGACTATTTGAAACTAGACCATCATAAAGTTTTACTGTCGTGGCTCTAATATTTGGTTCTGTAAAATTTTTTTCTTCTAGTTGTACTAAAGCGGATGGTTCTTCAGAACCTGATGAAAAAATACCACGTGGTCTATGATATTTGAATGACCTCCCAACTAAGTGAATTCCATTTCCTAGGAGAGCAGATGATAAAGTGTCACCTTCATAACCTACGAAATTTTTCCCATTAAAAGAAAAGTTTAATTCTTTATTTCGGTTAATTAGCCCTCCTGATTTTATTCTATACATTTATTTAACCTTATAAGATTTAATATAATCTTTCACATATTCGACTTTTAAAATTTCATGATTAGTTGTATCACGTGTAACAACTAACCAAGATCTATCTCCATACTCGTGATACCATAGTTCTCGATGTTTTCCTGCAGGGTTATTTCTTAAATATAGGTAATCATGAAATATTTCTTGATCTGCATTTTCAGTTCTCTCAGGCCTGAATAGTAGTTCAGCATCACCCTTATATACAAATTCCGATGAATCTCTGGGGCCTAAATCTGGATGTTGGATTATCATTACTTACATTTCCTATTTTAGTGTAAATTTGGTTGAGCGCCCTGGCCCTTTTCATCTATTATTTTACCTTTTAAAAACCTATCCAATTTATAGTCCTCTGCAACAGGGTGGGGTTCGTCTTTTGCTAAAAGATGAGCATAACAGTATCCGCTTGCTGGTGTTGCTTTAAAACCACCATAACACCAACCACCATTAAAATATAAACCCTTTATATGAGTTTTATCTATAAATGGAGAACCGTCCATGGACATATCCATTATCCCTCCCCACATTCTTAACAAACGAGCTCTACCTATCATGGGCATTATTGCCATGCCTCCTTCACATACATCTTCAACTACTGGCAAATTCCCTCTTTGTGCGTAACTATTATATCCATCAATGTCGCCTCCAAAAACAAGTCCACCCTTATCTGATTGACTTACATAAAAGTGACCAGCTCCGAAAGTAATCACATTATCTAAAATAGGTTTTAAACCTTCTGAAACAAAAGCTTGTAAAACATGGCTCTCTATAGGTAACCTAATACCTGCTTTACTCATTAATTTTCCCGAAGATCCAGCAACACAAGAAGCGATTTTCTTTGCTTTGATTACGCCTTTATTAGTTTCAACACCAATACATTTCCCATTTTTTATTATGAAGCCATCAACTTCACAGTTTTGAATGATATCAACTCCTTTTGCATCAGCACCACGTGCATATCCCCAAGCAACTGCGTCATGTCTAACTGTTCCTCCCCTTTTTTGCAAAAGCGCGCCTTTTATGGGGAAACGTGCATTTTCAAAATCTAGATATGGGCATAGCTCCTTTAATTCTACGTCATTAAGAAGATTTGCATCTGCTCCAGACAGTATCATTGAATTACCACGTCTTACAAATGCATCTCTTTGTCCGTCACTATGAAATAGATTTAAAACACCTCTTTGGGATACCATGGAATTATAATTTGTATCATTTTCCAAATTCTCCCAAAGTTTAAGTGAAAACTCATAGAAAGGTTGGTTTTCAGGAAGCAAATAATTTGATCTTATTATAGTCGTATTTCTTCCTATATTTCCTGATCCAAGCCAACCTTTTTCTAAAACTGCAACATTATTAACATTAAATTTATTACTTAAATAATATGCAGTAGATAATCCATGTCCACCACCACCAATAATTATTATATCATACTCTTTTTTTGGCGTAGGCTCCTTCCATACCTTGTTCCAACCTTTATTACCAGTTAGACCTTCCCAAAAAATTTTTAAGCCAGAATAATTCATGTTTTTCTCCTTGAATAATTATGCTATAATTTTTGGTATAATGCATCTATAAAAAAGACACTAAATTGTAATTAATAGACAATATTGGTATTAAAAAGGTATAGATTATGTATAACATAGGTGTTTTACCATTAAATGGGTTTGCTTTGATGTCCTATGCATCCCTAGTCGAACCATTTAGAGCTGCAAATTTTCTATCTGAAAAAAAATATTACAATGTTATAAATTTTTCTGAGTCTAAAGAGGGTACAGTTTCATCTTCAGATTTAAAAATTTCTGGAGATTACCACATTGGTGATACTCCTGAATTAGATATTTTTTTTGTATTAGCAGGTGGAGATCCGTTTAAATATGATAATAAAAATTTGTATCGCTGGATAAATAAATTAGCTCAAAATGGAGTAATAATTGGTGGTGTTTCAGGAGGTCCAATTATTTTGGTTAAAGCTGGCTTGATGAAAGAACATAGAATGACTGTACATTGGGAGCATGCTCCTAGTTTGCTTGAAATTTCTCATGACATAATTTTAGAAAAAAGCCTTTACGTTATTGATAGGAATAGAATCACTTGTGCTGGTGGAACAGCTCCGATTGATATGGTTTTAGCAATAGTTAAAAAGCAGCAGGGAATTAAGTTTGCGCAATTAGTAAGTGACTGGTTTTTACATAACGAAATTAGACCCTCAGGAGGTCCTCAGAGATCAAATTTGGTTAATAGAGTGGGAACTAATAATAAATTTGCATTATCAGCTATAGAGTTGATGGAGAACCATCTTGCCGATCCTCTAACTTTAAATCAATTGGCAGAGTTAAATACTATTTCAAAAAGACAGTTAAATAGAATTTTTAAAAAATATTTTGATAAAGGAACAATGGAATACTATAGAGAATTAAGACTTGATAAAGCAAAAAATTTATTACGTAACTCTAGCTTATCAATTGCAGAAATATCTCATATGACAGGTTTTTATTCTTCTTCACATTTTTCTTCATTATTTATGAATTATTTTGATATCCCACCAACTCAATATAGGAATAGTAGTCAAATGACTTATATCAGTAGATTAAGGTAATTGGTTTTGAATTTTTAAATTTCTTAATTAGGAGTAAATATGCATATTTTAATATTTCAACATGCAAGAGTTGAAACAGCAGGATCTTTAGGTGAATTTTTAAAAGAAGATGGTCATACTTTTGAAGTAGTTCATTTAGACGAAGGTGAGCAGATCCCTAAAACTGATAATTTTGATGGATTATGGGTTTTGGGAGGGCCAATGGACGTTTGGGAAGAGGAAAAATTTCCTTGGTTGAAAGAGGAGAAAGCATTTATAAAGTACCAAGTCCAACAAGTAGGAACTCCCTTTTTAGGTATTTGCTTAGGCCATCAGTTATTAGCAGAATGTCTTGGTGGAAAAGTATCAAAATCACAAAAACCTGAAGTTGGAGTTTTAGACGTATCTCTAACTGAAAGTGGACAATCAGGTGTATTTTTTGACGGTATCCCAGAAACATTCAAAACCTTGCAATGGCATGGCGCAGAAGTTACTGATCTGCCATCTGGTTCTAGGATTCTAGCGTGGTCAAAAAACTGCGGTATTCAAGCATTGCAATGGGAAACTAGGGCATTTTCAGTACAGTTTCATTTAGAAATAGAAGATAAAACAGTGTTAAACTGGTCAAACATTCCAGAGTATAAATCTTCCTTGGAAAAAGAAATGGGAGAAAATGGATTTGAGAAAATGCAAAAAGATTGTTTAAACAATATAAATTCAATGAAAGAAAAAGCTGAGAGATTATATATAAACTGGATGCAAGCTACAGCTAAAACTTAGGTGCCTGCAGCTCTTGTAAGAGATAATCTAGCAATTTCTAAATGTTCTTTCATTAATGAGGCAGCCTTTTCAGGTTCTCTCAACTTTATTGCCGATAAGATTTGCTTATGCTGAATATTATATGTTCTGATAATGTTATCATTTAGCGTTTGATGTCTTGCTTTTGTCCACTCATCTTGTCCTCTTACAGAATTTATTTGATTTATTATCCAAATGAGTAAATTGTTGCCTGTGCAATCAGCAAGAACTTGGTGAAAGGCAGTATCTGCAGAAGCAAATTGAATGGGATCTTTAACACTTTTTTCCATTGCTTCAACTAATGTTTCTAGTTTTAGAAATTGTTCCTTCTTGCCATGAAGTACAGCTAACCTGCAAATATGTGGTTCCAAAGCAAAACGTGCATCAATTAGTTCAAGAGGGTTTGCATTTTTTACTTCACTTACTGGGACTGCAGAAGTCTTATGAATGACGAATGCACCACTTCCAGGTTTGATTTCAATAAATTTTTCTTTTTCTAGTTTAGATAATGCAGCTCTTACAGTTCCTCTTGATACTTGATATTTCTCGGCTAGTTCTCTTTCAGCAGGTAGCTTCTCTGGAGCTAATATTTGACCATTCAAAATTTCTCTTCTTAATTCGGATGCGATATTTTCAGAACCGTATTTTAATGTTGAATTCATTATATTCATAAGTACCTCTCTGTACCGATTATATACCAATAATTTTAAATTTCAAGTTTTTTGGTACTTTTTTTGTTTGAATTTGGTTATTTTTTGGATTACGATAATGAATCATAAACATGGGGAGTATTAAAATGTCATTTCCTAACTTTTCTGAATTCGTAATTATTGGAGCTGGTATCCATGGTTTATCTACAGCTTGGAGACTTGCAAAAAAAATAAATGAAAAGGGTGAAGAAGTTGAAGGTAGAATAACAGTTCTTGAAAAATCTGGAATTGCTTCCGGTGCCTCTGGTATTGCATGTGGGGTTGTTCGAAATAATTATTTCCAACCTGCAATGAGAGAACTTATGGCTCATTCTGTTAATTTATGGGAAAGTGATCCTTCAGGTCTACACTATCATCCAGTAGGATACATGCAAATTTCATGTGAGGCGATGAGAAATGATGTTTCACAGATCTATGAACAACAGCAAGCTATAGGATATGAAAGTGTCTTCATTGAGGGAGAGAATGCTTCCACAAAATATATGAGGGGTATTTTTGATGACTGGCAGGCTAAAGGAATAACCTCAGTTCTTCATGAAAAAAAGGGAGGATATTCAAACCAAACTAAAGCAATGTATTCTTTAGCCGCAAAAGTAGAGGAATTAGGTGTAAGAATTATTACTGGTGTTGAAGTCAAAGGTTTTCTAACAAATAGTTCTTCAGATACTATTAAGTCAGTAGAAACTAACTTAGGAAGCATTGATTGTGAACGTATTGTAGTAGGTGCAGGACCGTGGGTAAGAGACTTTTGGAATATGCTAGATTTACCAAAGCAAATTCAGGTCAAAGACTTAAAAGGCAAAATACATGATGACGTTGACATGTGGAGATACTGGCAATTAGAAGAAGGCGTTTTAAAAGTTGAGCCAGATACTTTAAAAACAAATGATGGTAATATACCTCCAGTTATCCATGTAGATACTGACGCACCATTAATATCTGATGTTGATGGATCAATAATAACAGAAGAAATGTGGGGTATTTATTATAAGCCTGATTGGCATTTTGGTGGAATACAAGGGGGAGCATCACCATACAAAGTTGATACTCCAGTAGATGAAGTTAAGGTTGATCCTTATGGGCCATCTAGTCCGGAATTTGTATCGAGTAAAGAATTTGCACATATGTGGGTATCTGCCTTGGCGCATTGTCATAAAAGATTTGAAGGAACAATGCCAAAGTATCATAAAGATCCTTCTGGGGGAATTGGTTGTTTTACTCCTGACAGTTTTCCTGTTTTTGATCATTTTAAAGAAAATGTAGCAGTGATTGCAGATTCAAATCATGGCTGGAAAATGATAGGTGTAGGTCATCTAATTGCAGATGAAATACTTGGTGATGAACAAGATTTATTAAAACCATTCAGATTTGATAGATTTAGCAAAGGTGAATTACATCCCGTATCAAATAGTCCATATCCATGGAGCTAAAATAAATAAAAAAGGAGGAAGTTGTGTCAAAAAAAGATATTGAGGAGTTTGTAGATGCTCCTGGAAGAGATGAGAAAGTTAAAGAAGTTAGAAAAAAAATAGATGAGTTAGGTATTACTTACCTCTATTTGCAATTTGTGTCAGTTACTGGAAAAATTATGGGGAAAGGAATCCCAGCTGACCATTGGGAAAGTGTTGCAAAAAAGGGTTTCCAATTAGTATATGGAGCAACAGTCAATCTTTTCACCAATAGAGCCGGGGATTACTTAGGATATGGTCCTGAGGCCGCTGAATTGGTTGGTATTCCTGAGCCTGAGACATTTATGCAATTACCATGGGACAAAAGAGTTGCACGTTTTTATTGTACTTTGTTCAGAAATAGAGAAGAGCGTGAAGATCCTGGTGCTTTTTTAACTGCTGATTGTAGAGGTAATCTTAGAAGATTACATGATGAGTTTTCAAAAAAGCATAACGGTTTAAGGCTTCGTATGGGGACTGAGCCAGAAATGATGTGGCTAAAATTTGATGAGAATGGAAAGCCTAAAGATGGCTATTCTAAACCTTATTGTTATCACATAGACCAATTTGAGAGTCTAAGACCAGTTTATATGAAGGTCATTGAATATGCTAGACTAATGGGACTCGATATGATCCAGGGGGATCATGAAGATGCACCTGGTCAATTGGAACTCAATTTTACATTTGATGATGTTCTTAGAAATGCAGATAGATTAACAACATATAGACAAATTTGTGCTCAAGTTGCTCGTGAATTTGGTATATTTGCATGTTTTATGAGTAAACCTTTCATGGGTGTTTCAGCATCTGGGTGTCATCATAATATGTCTCTATGGAGAGGTGGTGAAGATATATTTGTGCCTATGGGTAATGATTTAAAAAATTTACCTGGCATGCAAGAAAATTATATGCATGTTAGAGGTGGTGAAAATACATTCATGCCTGATGGTGATGATCCACAAATGCCTCAGAAAGCTGGATTAGAGGCTATTGGAGGGATAGTTCACCATCTGAGAGCTCTTACTGCAATTGGATGTTCTACAGTTAATTCTTACAGAAGATTATGGGATACTGGTTTTTGGGCACCTGTTTTTGCAGATTGGGGATTTCAAAATAGAACAACTGGTTTAAGAGTTTCTGCACCTGGTAGGTTTGAGTATCGGTCGGTTGATTCAATGGTAAATCCATACTTAATGGGTTCTACAATTCTTGCAGCAGCAGATGATGGCATTGAAAACAAATTAGATCCAGGACCTCCTGAGGAAAGAAATATTTATCAAGCAATGGAAGAAGGTAAGCAAGTGAAAAAACTTCCAATGTCTTTAGGAGAGTCTTTAGAAGCCTTATCGAAAGATCCTGTTATACAAAGAGGTATGCCAGGTGAAATGTACAGACTTTATCATGAGTATAAATCGGATGAATGGGCTCGCTTTATGTCAACTGTTACTGACTGGGATAATGATACATACATGGAATGTTTGCCATAGATGTATTTGTTAGAAATTTAAAATGAAATCATATTTACTAGGGGGCACTTTTTATGTGTGGAATTGCAGGATTAATACATAAGGGAAAATCTTCTTCAGTGGGATTTGAAATGACGCAAATGCTTCAAGCATTAAAGCATAGGGGACCCGACTCTACTGGTTATGCTGTGTATGGTGATCAGGTAGATGATTTGGTCATGCGACTGAAAATTGCTGAAGCAGATGACATGCAAAGGGGGAGTGGAATTTATGCTGAACTTGATCGAAGAATTGATCAAATAGATTCTTTTATAAATGAACATGGAGTTAAAGTTACTAAGAAAGAAAAAATCAATGACTATTCTTATAGATATGAATTTTCTTTTGGTGGTGACTTGGGAAAGCTTGCAGAACATATTGAAGAAGTAAATGGTGCAGAAATTTTATCCGTAGGTAAGGGGTTAGAGCTAATTAAAGACCTTGGAGACGCATCTGTTGTATCAAATGCCTACGGATTAAATTCTTTTAAAGGAACTCATGGTATTGGTCATACAAGAATGGCTACAGAATCTGATGTTGACATTAGGTCAGCCCATCCTTATTGGGCTTTTCCTTATAATGACGTCTCAGTAGTTCACAATGGGCAAATCACAAATTACTGGATCATGAGAAGACAGATGGAGAAGAAGGGTCATCGTTTTACATCTAATTGTGATAGTGAACTTTTAGCGGTTTATACAGCACATAATCTATCTTTAGGAATAAGTCTGGAGGATAGTTTAAAGCAATCTATTGACGAGATTGATGGTGTTTTTACCTATCTAGTTGCTACAAAAGATCAATTGGGAATGGCAAAAGATACGATGGCTGCAAAACCACTTGTTCTTTATGAAAGTGACGATTTAATTGCAATGGCATCAGAAGAAGTTGCTATAAGGGCAATACTTCCCCATGAAATAGATACTTCTGATCCATATGATGAGGAGGTAAGAGTATGGCAAGCGTAACTGAAAACGAATTAAAATCTATGACACAGGAAGAGCGTGTGAAAGCTCTTGGAATGACTAGTGAGCAACTTACTGGTAGATCAATGTTTATGGAGTTTGATCCTGGAGAAACTGAACGGTTCGAGTATCCATGGGCACCCAAAGTTGATTTTAATAAAAGGACTGAACTTGATGCTGTTGATATGACTTCCACAGAGGTAAATTCTAAAATTAGAGAACTTATGTCAGAAGGTTATGGCACAATTGTGTTAAAAAACCCCAGAGGGAAGCATTCTTTAGCCGTAGGTATTTTAAGTAAATTAAATCTAATAATTGAGGGTTCTACTGGTTATTTTGGAGTAGGTCTCATAGATGGTCCTAATGTAAGAATTAATGGTAGGGTTGGTTGGTCCTGTGGTGAAAATATGATGTCTGGAACTGTGCTTATTGAAAAAAATGCAGGTTCAACTTTTGGTGCTGCTATCAGAGGTGGGGATTTGGTTTGTAAAGGTTCGGTAGGTTCAAGAACTGGAATAGATATGAAAGGTGGTACAATTATTGTTGGAGGAGATACTGGAGCCTTATCCGGATTTATGATGCAGCGTGGTAGAATGATTGTTTGTGGCAATGCAGGAAAAAATCTTGGCGACTCTATGTATGATGGTACCATTTATATAGGAGGAGAAATAAAATCTTTTGGAGTTGACGCAGTAGAAGCTGAACTAACTCAACTCGACAAAGATTGGCTTAATAGGAAACTAAAACAGTACGGACTAGTACCTTCAAAAGGTGTAGATCATTTTACCAAAGTTGTCGCAGGGAAACAACTTTGGAATTATGATAACTTAGAACCCACAGAGAAAAAACTAATACTTTAATTTTTATTTTTTTAATGAGAGGAAAAAATGGCAGACGGAAATCCAATTAATAAGAAACCACTAAATAGAGATCCTTATAGACTAGGGAACTCTTTTGTTTTTCCACCCCGTGTAATGGATGATATACATATAAAAGCTGAGCTTGGAAGATATAGAATGAGGGGGTTTTCATTATTTAAAAAAATACCCCACTGGGATGACTTAACTTTTCTACCTGGAACTTTAACAAGGTTTGTCATTGAGGGATATCGTGAAAAGTGTGAAACAAAAACGGTTATTGGACCAAGAGCGAAAAGGCCATTAGAACTTGATATACCTGTTTATATTACAGGCATGAGTTTTGGAGCTCTTAGTTATGAGGCTAAAACTGCTTTAGCTAGAGGTGCAACAATGGCTGGAACAGCTACCTGTTCTGGGGAAGGTGGAATGATACCTGATGAAAGGCGCTATTCCTCGAAGTGGTTTTATCAGTGTATACAATCAAGATATGGATTTAATCCTCACCATCTTGTTTTAGCAGATGGTTGTGAATTTTTTATTGGACAGGGATGCAAAGTTGGTTTGGGTGGACACCTGATGGGTCAGAAAGTAACAGATCAAGTGGCAGAGATGAGATCATTACCAGCTGGTATTGATCAAAGATCTCCTGCGAGACACCCTGATTGGCTTGGTCCAGACGATCTAGCTTTAAAAATTCAAGAAATAAGAGAAGCAACAGATTGGCAAATTCCAATTCAATTGAAGTTAGGCGCTGCTAGAGTATATGATGACGTAAGGATGGCAGTTAAATGTGATCCAGACTCTATTTATATAGATGGTATGGAAGGTGGTACTGGTGCTGGACCCCACTTGGCTACCGAAGATACGGGAGTACCTGGAATGGCAGGAATACGTCAAGCCAGAAAAGCCATTGATGATCTTGGAAAAAGAGGTGATATAACGCTAATATATGCTGGTGGAATAAGAAATGGTGCAGATGTGGCTAAAGCGATTGCATTAGGTGCTGACGCTATTTCAATTGGTCATT
>CAJWIX010000038.1 GCA_913042175.1 uncultured Flavobacteriales bacterium | reverse complement strand
TACTAATTATTTTTCCATCTTTTTTCATGTGACAAGCTAATACTGCTTCTTTAGAACCATCTGGAAAAGAAATCACATTATGAACAACTAAAATATCATCGTTTTCATAACAACATTTTGATGATATCATCTCCAACTTGTTGCTCTCTAGCATACTTTTCATCAAGGGTGACCACTCTGACAAACTCATAACTGTATTGGTTTGGTGCCTTACAAAAGAATAATCACGATGATAATATTTCATAACTTCATCAAAATCTCTTTTTTCAAAAGCCTTCATCCAGCCATCATATAATTTCATTATTTCCTCCTTTAACTAGCCAATTATAAAACTTTGGGTGTATACTCTTATATAAATTAACTTGTTTCAATATTTATTAAAAAGTAAGGCAAAATGTCATTAGACTTCAAAAATGAATTAGCTGAAAGATTAATAAGATATGCGTCAATTGATAGTCAAAGTGATGAGGAATCTGCTACAGTACCAAGCAGTAAAATACAATATGATATGCTTTATCTTTTAGAGAAAGAATTGAAAGAACTTAATTTAATAGATGTAAAAATCACAGATTACGGAACACTTATAGCTACTATCCCAGGAAAAATTAAGGGAGCAGCAATTGGTTTTTTAGCTCATGTAGATACTGCACCCCAATTTAATGCTTCAAATGTTAAACCAAGAATAATTAAAAACTATGATGGTTCTGACATTAAATTTCCAGATGATGAGAATTTAATTTTATCTCCAAAAGAATTTTCTTATCTTAGTGAAAAAATCGGACACGATATTATTACTGCATCTGGAAAAACTTTACTTGGTGCCGACGACAAAGCAGGAATAGCTATAATTATGACTGCAGTTAATTTTTTAATATCTAAGCAAAATGAAAATCATAGTGAAATAAGAATAGCATTCACTACTGATGAAGAAATAGGAAGAGGGGTTCATAAAAATCTCCCAGATGATTTAAATGTGAAATTTGCATATACTTTTGATGGAGGAAAAGTTGGTGAAATTGACAATGAGACTTTTTCAGCAGATTCAGCAGAAGTTTTAATAAAAGGTGTATCTATTCATCCTGGAGATGCAAAAAATGAAATGGTAAATGCAATTCACTTAGCATCAGAAATCATAAATAATTTACCGTTAAAAACAATGACTCCAGAGGTTACTGAAAAAAGAGAAGGTTTTATACATGCTACAGATATGATTGGAAATTCATCTGAAATGATAATTAAATTTATTTTAAGGGATTTTGAATTAAAGGGGCTAGATGAAAAAAAAGAAATTTTAGAAGAATTATGCAAAAAAATACAAGTAACTGAACCACGAGCTAAAATTAACATCTTTTTTAAACGTCAGTACAGAAATATGCGCTACTGGCTTGATGAAAATAGAATGCCATTAGAGATAGCAGAAAAAGCTCTTCATAATAAATGTATTCAACCTATAAAAAAACCAATAAGAGGCGGTACTGATGGTTCTTTACTTACTGAAAAAGGGGTCCCAACTCCTAACATTTTTACAGGAATGCAAAATGTTCATGGCCCACTTGAATGGGTATCAACTTCAGATATGGCATTAGCTACTGAGGTAATGCTTGAAATTATAAAATTAAATTCAAATCTCAAAAATTAAAATATACTTTTAATTATCAAAAAATTTATCAAACATTATTTTTATTATATCCAAATACAATTTCTATTAATCCAGCTGTTAATATTGCAATAGCACCAACCCACTGCAAAACAAACATTTGCTCTTCAGGTAAGAATATTTTAGCACTAATTACAGCTACAACTACTTCTGACATCATTAATATTCCAACACGTCCTGGAAACAATATTTGTGATATTCTAAAAATAATACAAAAAGAGGGAAGTAGCACTATAACAGACCAAGTAAACGCAAGTACAAAATTTTCCATAATTAATGAAAAACTTGGAATAGCTGCTTCATAAACAATAATAGCTAATAAAATTGAGAGTATGCTAGTGGAAAAATAAACAACTGTAGTCAATGATAAGATTGGAACTTTTGACCATTTTTTAAGTATTGAAGCACCTAATGCCCAAAAAAGTCCTGAAAGAACACTTGAGAAATCTCCAAAATTTAAAGCTTTATTTTCTTGATTATCAAAATTGTATAATAAAAAAATTAAACCTAGTAATGCAATAATGATTGAAATGACTCTAGCTATTGTTAAACGCTCTTTTAACCAAATAATCCCAATAATAGTAGACCAAATTGGACTAAGGTAAAATAACAATGTGGCTCTTATCACTGACGTTTCTACTAATCCATTTGCATAAAATGTGAAAGCAGCACCAATCATAAACCCCGCAAAAAAAATAGGCTTTGGATATATTTTTAATTGATCAAGATTAAACAAAAGCAATGGAACAAGAATTAAAAGGGGACATGCATTGACAAATACAATACTCCAGGACCCTACGATACCAGCTTCTTCTATAGATCTTAATGGCAACCAATACAGTCCCCATGCACAAGAACTGACTACAATGATAAAACTAAGAATTTTGTCTGACTTAAAAACTATATGCATATCATTTTCGTTAAATCATATTAATTCAATAAACAATAAATTGATAAAGGGTAATTAAGTAAAATCAATAATCAAAGGCCACCCAAGTTTTTTAGAGAATAAATTACCTCCTCAATTCCTTTTTGGGCTTTTAAATTAATAAAGTGAAAGGGTTTATCATTCCTTTGATCGAGCGTATCACGTTTCATTTTTTCAATAGATACATCTACATACTCAGCCAAATCTATTTTATTAATTATTAAAATATCTGATTTGGTTATTCCTGGCCCTCCTTTTCTTGGTATTTCTTCACCCATGGCTACATCAATCATGTAAATCGTTAGGTCTGCTAATTCTGGGCTAAAAGTAGCAGCTAAATTATCACCACCACTTTCAATTAATATTAAATCTAAATCAGGTATTTTATTTGTTAAATCATCTACTGCAGATAGGTTTATAGAAGCATCTTCTCTTATAGCAGTGTGAGGGCATCCTCCAGTTTCAATTCCTCTTATTCTTTCTAAAGGAAGCACCTGCTTTCTCATTAAATATTCAGCGTCTTCAGCAGTATAGATATCATTTGTAATTACGGCCATTGAATACTTTGGGCTCAAATTTCTACACAATGTCTCTGTAAGACTTGTCTTTCCAGCACCTACTGGCCCACCTATTCCAACCTTCAAAGGTAAACCTCTACCCATAACTTACTCCATTCATTTTTTTCAATATATTATTTCTAGGATTTAAATAACCTTACTTTAAGAGTTTCATGTTTCATAGAAGCTAAATCCGATAGTACACATTTATTTCTCATGTCATCGATATTTGATTTCAATGCTTCCTTTGAAACTTCATCTATTACTGGAAACAAGGTGAAAAGTAGTTTTTGAGCTTCTGTTTGACCTAAAGGTAAAAGTCGCATGGAAACACAAATCAAATTCGATATAAAACTATGAGCATAAAGAGGAAGAATATATTCTAATTGCACATTTTCAATTTTTGCAACATATCCCATTATTATTGGAAGTGGCATACCTTTCAAATCCACTCCTTCTATGGAAGAGATAATCTTAGAAAAAGCAGTTCCCATTTCTATTGTTTCATAATACCTCTCCCTACTCTGTGCAAATGCTTTTGCCATGTCAGATAGCTCATGTAAATAAGATACCTTGGCCTTATATGAATTACAAAATAAGACTAAGTCATTCCATGCAGAACCAAATCTTAAAATATTTTGCAACCATTCAAATAAATCCTCAGATGTTGAAATATTACCTTCACAGATTTCGAATTCTAAACCATGAGAATATGCAAAACTACCTAATGGAAAACTGGGCGACAGCCATGCCATAACTTTGTGATTTTTTGGATTAATGCTGATGTCCAGTTGTTCTAGAGTCACCGTATGCACCTCCTTCAGGATTAAATGGTTTATATATAATTTCTACAACTAATCCTAAATTTTCAAGCATTTGCTTGATTACGTGATCGAAATGAAGTGTAAGACTTCCTTTATCTATTTCACAAGATAGATGTCTGTTACCAATATGCCAAGCTCCTTTCATTATCAGTAATTCATCATCAGAAGAAGCTTTCATTAACTTTTCAGATGCAGCAATAATTTCAATCAATCTTCCATCCTCTAATTCGATAAAATTTCCAGATCTTAATTCCGTAGTTTTTGCTAAGTCTAGAAGAAACTCTAAACCATGGTCACTTTTCATTAATATTCTACGCCTATATCTATCATCGTATGTTAAGGTAATGGTATCAAAAACATCTACACTGTTAAAATCTTCAATGGTTTTTAATTTAAATGCTTTATTCATTACTTTTCCAAATATTCCATATATATAGATAATTAATGTTTAGTATAGAAAATATCTTTGCGCCATTGGAAGCTCTGATGCAGGTTCACATGTTAAAATTTCTCCATTTGCTCTAACTTCATAAGTTTCTGGATCAACTTCAACTTTTGGACACAAATCGTTATATACCATATTTGACTTATTTATATTTCTAGTATTTTTAACTGGAGCAGTTTTTTTTCTAAGTTCAAGAGCATTTCCAATATCATTTTCATAACTAGCCTGAGATACAAATGTTACTGCCGAATTTTCCAAAGATCGGCCAAATGCTCCAAACATCTCCCTTGAATAGACCGGTTGCGGGGTTGGAATAGATGCATTTGGATCTCCCATCTGAGCACAAGCAATACTTCCTCCTAATAAAACCATTTCAGGTTTTACTCCGAAAAAGGCAGGATTCCATAATACTAAATCAGCCCTTTTACCTTCAGTAATACTTCCAATTTCATTACTTATTCCATGTGCTATTGATGGATTTATTGTATATTTTGCTAAGTAGCGTTTAACCCTCACATTATCATTCTCACCATTTTCTTCTTTTAAACGCCCACGTTGAACTTTCATTTTGTGTGCAGTCTGCCATGTACGGATAATAACCTCTCCTACTCTTCCCATTGCTTGACTATCTGAAGCAATAATAGAAAAGGCGCCAAGGTCGTGCAAAATATCTTCAGCAGCAATAGTTTCTTTTCTAATTCTACTTTCTGCAAAAGCTATATCTTCTGGAATTGATTTATCTAAATGATGACATACCATTAACATGTCCAAATGCTCTTCTAGAGTATTTATTGTATATGGTCTTGTTGGATTTGTTGAACTTGGAATGACATTTTTTTCACCGCAAACTTTTATTATATCTGGAGCATGACCACCCCCCGCTCCTTCAGTGTGAAAAGCATGTATAGTTCTATTATCAATAGCTTTAACAGTTGTTTCTACATATCCACTTTCGTTTAAAGTATCAGTATGAATCATAACTTGGACATCTAGGCTATCTGCAACTGATAAACAATTATTAATGGCTGCTGGAGTTGTCCCCCAATCTTCATGAAGTTTTAAAGCACAGGCACCTGCTAAAATTTGTTCTTCTAATGCTTCAGGCAAACTTGCATTTCCTTTACCTGCAAAAGCAAGATTCATAGGAAAGGCATCTGCTGATTGTAGCATTCTCCCAATATGCCATTTTCCAGGAGTACATGTTGTAGCTAATGTACCATGAGCTGGACCAGTCCCTCCACCCAACATTGTGGTAAGTCCTGAATGTAAAGCATCTTCTATTTGTTGTGGGCAAATAAAATGAATATGTGAATCAAAACCACCTGCTGTCAAAATTTTACCTTCTCCAGCAATTACTTCAGTACCAGGGCCAACTATAATATCCACATTTGGCTGAGTATCAGGATTCCCTCCTTTACCAATTTTACAAATTCTTCCATCCAAAATTCCTAAGTCAGCCTTATAAATTCCAGAGATATCAAGTATTAAAGCATTAGTAATAATAGTATCAACTGCCCCTTTACTTCTTGGAGTTTGAGATTGCCCCATACCATCTCTTATGACTTTACCACCACCAAATTTAATTTCTTCCCCATAAGTTGTGAAATCTTCCTCAACTTCAATAATTAATTCTGTGTCTGCTAACCTAACTTTATCGCCTTTGGTTGGACCATACATATCTGCATAAAGGTTTCTCGGTATAATATTAGACATCTAAATCACCCATGACTTTGGCATTAAATCCATATATTTTTCTATTCCCTTTAAATGGTATTAAATATACTATTTTTATCTGACCAGGTTCGAATCTAACTGCCGTACCAGACGGTATATTTAGCCGACATCCGAAGGCCTTTACTCTATCAAATTTAAGCGCTTCATTAGTTTCTGCAAAATGAAAATGACTTCCAACCTGTATTGGTCTATCACCTGAATTAGAAATTTGCAGTTCAAAAGATTTCATTTTTTGATTTAAGATAAGATCTCCTTCTAATGTGATTACTTCCCCTGGTTTCATTATTTTTTTTCCTTTCTAATAGGGTAATGTACTGTTACTAGTTTTGTTCCGTCAGGAAAAGTTGCCTCAACTTGAACATCTTTTATCATGTCTGCTATACCATCCATACATTGTTCAGCAGTTAAAACCTTACCACCTTCCTCCATTAATTGAGAAACTGACTTACCATCTCTCGCACCTTCTATAACAAAGTCAGTGATTAAAGCTATTGCTTCTGGATGGTTAAGTTTTACTCCCCTATCTAAACGACTCCTTGCAACCATTGCTGCTAAACTTATTAATAATTTGTCTTTCTCTCTTGGGGTCAAATACATTTTATGATCTTACCTTTAAATACTTAATATTCGTGGAATTTTTGATTTTTCATTTACAAATAAAATCAGGATTTCCTCAATAGTTTTTTTAAATTCTATTGGATTTTTGGCTAATGCTCTTAAAGATATAAAATCATTCCAATGACTAGCCTCACCAAATATACTTTCAGAAGATATTATATTTCTCATTTTATTTAAAAAGTTTTTTGAGTCTTTTGATAAATACATAA
Source organism: uncultured Flavobacteriales bacterium (assembly GCA_913042175.1). GTDB lineage: Bacteria > Bacteroidota > Bacteroidia > Flavobacteriales_D > Parvicellaceae. The sequence goes on along the minus strand of CAJWIX010000038.1, from coordinate 13,467 downwards.
TATTTAATAGAGACCTATAGTTACCTAAATTTGTTTTTCGGTACATAGTTTTTTTATCTTCAAATAAAAAATTTTCGGCAAATATTAATTTTTCATCTCTTTTAATACGCCAATGGTCAGAAAAGAAGCAATCAGCGTTTAATTCACCACTAGCTAAACGTCCAAAAACAATATTTTCAATAATAAGAAGTTTACTAGAGCTTTTAATATCAAAATCTAAATTTCTAATCAGTTTTGAATTATGAAACAATATAGTTTCTTTAGGACACCAAAATAAAGTGGAATTATCTTCAAGAGTAACTTTAGTATTTAAAATACTTTGTTCACTACTTGATTTATAAACTTTCTCAGATGCCTGAGTAGTTATCCAAGTATTAGTTTTTTTTGCAGCTTCTACTTCAATTGATAAGTTATCACCTCCAACAATACCTCCACCTGTATTAATTAGAACTGCTTCGGCATATTTTGATTTAGATTTAGGAATCAAAACTTTCAAAGCACCAGACTGATATAAATCATGGATTGAAGTTTCATCATTACTATTCATGAATGAAATTTTTAACTTACCTTTCGCTCGCTGATAGTTATTAGTACTTATTAAATTTTTAATTTTTGCTTTCACTTTTAAAATTTAAATTCAAATTTGCATTTATCTTGATTGTTCATGGTATTCTTCATTAGGACGCATCGCTACTGCACTTGCTACTCTATTTGTCATATTAAAGAAACCTGCTACATTAGCGATATCCCAAATATCACGGTCACTGAAACCAACATTTCGAAGTTTTTGCCTATCATCTTCATTAATATCTGAACTATTTTTTGTTATTTTTTCTGTGAATTCCAACATAGTTTTTTGTCTATCATCTAAAGGAGCCATTTTATAGTTCATTACTATCATTTCACCTAAAATAGGGTTTTTTGACAATTCTCTTACAGCTGCTCCGTGTGCTACCAAGCAATAAAAACATTTATTTATTGATGAAACTGTAACAGCAATCATCTCCCTTTCTAATTTTGAAAGGCCACTTTCAGATAACATCAATTCATTATAAATAGAGGTAAATGCATCTAATTTATTAATATCAAAAGCATAGGCTTTTAATACATTCGGGACCATACCCAACTTTTCCTGACATATATCAAAATATTTTTTTGTAGCTTCTGGTAATGGATCAACCATTGTCAAATTAAGTGCTGTGACTTTTTCAGATGAATTCATATTATACCTCTTCATAAAAAATTATTATTTATATTTCCTACTAGATAACTAAGCATTTCAATAACTAGATTTCAAAAGAAATCTTTTTAATAGTCATTAAAAAAGGAAATGTTAGGGTATCAAAATTATAGAACCTTTTGTCTTTCCAGATTCTATAGCCTCATGAGCCTTTACAGCATCTTTTAATGAAAATTCATAATTCACGTTCGATTTTATGACTCCTTTAGAAATGGCATTGAATAGATCATTGGCAGTCCACTCCAAATCATTTCGTTTTGCCACATAATGCATAATAGCTGGTCTAGTAATAAATAGTGAACCACGACGACCCAAATCTTGTATAACATCAATTGGATCAGGCGGACCAGATACATGACCATAAGCTGCACACATTCCCATTGGCTTTAAACTATCTAAAGATTGCTGTAATGTATCTTTTCCAATTGCTTCATAAACTACATCACAACCTACACCACTTGTAACTTCTTTAACTACATTTACAAAATTTTCTTTAGATCGAATAACTGGATAATCACATCCTATGTCTTTAATAAGCTCTGCTTTATTTTCAGTAGAAACAGTGCCAATTACTACTGCTCCTAATGCTTTTGCCCACTGGCATAAAATAAGACCCATTCCACCTGCAGCGGCATGCACTAATACTACATCACCTGCTTTTACCCTATAAGTTCGGTGTAAAAGGTAATGTGCTGTCATTCCTTTCATGAGTAATGAAGCAACCAATTTATCATCTAGTCCACTTGGTAAATGTAACAACTTATCTGCAGGGTAATTTCTGGATTCAGAATAACTACCAAGTGGTGGAATCCCATAAGCAACTTTATCACCAATAGAAAAATTATGAACACCTTGTCCTATATCTTCTACTATTCCAACACCTTCAAAGCCTATAATTACTGGTGGCTTTGGGACAGGCCAAGGGTGTGAAATTCCAGCTCTATGATAGGTATCTGCAAAATTTACGCCTATGGCTGTATGTTTAAGCCTTACTTCCCCCTCGCCAGGATAATTAACAGGCCATACTTGCCATTTCATCGCATTTGGTGAACCTAGCTTATGAATAACTTGGGCTTTATTAGTCATAAATCACAACATAAAAAATAAAATTGTAGCTTATGATTATAAATTTAATTTTTCTAGCCCAAAACTTCTTCAACTTTGCTCATTAAATTATAAGTCAATGTATAATATTTATTACTTATTGGAATTTCAGCATACTCACCAGGAAAAAGAATACATTTAACTCCTGCTTGCAATGCGCAGTTTTGATTCACAACTGTATCTTCTATTACAATTGCTTCATCTTCCGCTAAATCCAGTATATCCAAAGCGTATTGATAGATTTCAGGATCAGGCTTAGGCTTATCAACATTTTTATTTGTGGTTATTAAATCAAATACTTTAAAGTCTAACTCATCAATAATAGCAGATTTAATAACATTTATATTTGACTCTGAAGTAGTTGTTATAAATCCAAGTTTTATACCATTATTCTTCGCAAAGCGTATTACATCTATTACTGTTGGCCTTAAGTACAAAGTACCAGGAATTAATTCGGTAAAAAACTTTTCTTTGTAGAAATGTATAGACTGAATTTTATCCTCAGATAGGGAATTATTTGCAAATTTCCTTATTCTTTTTATACCTCCTGGTTCTGTAAGAAGATTACAATATGTAGCGGTATTCCAATACCAATCAACACCAACTTTTTCAAAGGCAAGATTATAACTTTTTCTTTGAATTTCTGATGTTTCTACTAAAGTTCCTATCGACCCAAATAAGATTGCTTTCATTTTAGGATAGCTTTCATTTATTTATCACTTAGAAAATTCTTTTTAATTAATAACTATAATTGCATACGTTTGCAATTTTTTTTTACCCAACCAAATTTATCAATTATGAAATTAAAGCAGCACCCTCTGATAATGTACTTAATTTTGCATACGCTATTTCTGGATCAACTGCACCAAATCCTGCAAAAGTACCAAAACCACAGTCAGTTCCAGCAACAACTCTATCTTCACCAACAATATTTATAAAACGTTCAATCCTCTGACGGACCAGTTCTGGATGTTCAATAAAATTAGTTGTTGTATCAACTACACCAGGTACTAAAATTTTGTTGTCAGGTATCTCAGACTTTCTATTTTTAAATACCTCCCATTCGTGTGCGTGCCTAGGATTAGATGTTTCAAACAAAAGAAATTGAGCTTTAGCTTTCATTAATGTTGAGAATACTTTATTCATGTCTATGTCGCAACAGTGTGGACCTTCATAATTTCCCCAACAAATATGTACTCTTACTTTTTCTTCGGGAATATCTCTGAGAGCATAATTTAGTGTTTCAATATGTAAATCCGCAATTTTTAAAAATTCATCATCACTTAAATCATTAAATAACATATGTCTGCTTAAAGCTAAATCAGGACAATCCAGTTGAAGATATAAGCCTGAACTTGTAATTGTTTCGTATTCAGTTTTCATTACATCAGCAAGTGCAGCTAAATACTCTTCTCTGGAAGAATAGAATTGGTTCTGTAAAAATAATGAGATTACACCAGGAGAAGCAGCATTCATGAAACCTTTTGATACATTACATATTTTCATTGCAGTCTTTAAGTTAAAAATGTCTTTATTTAAATCAACCTGACCTTTAGATGAAACACGGTCTGTACACATAGGCCTGGCATATGTTGGCGTTCCACCATCATCAGCTAATCTTTTTAAAAAACTTGGAAACAACTTTAAATCAGCTGGTGGATTACGAGGACTATCTCCTGAAAAACCATTATATCTATCTTTAACATATGTAGCATAACTTATTTTTGATGTTTCACCATCACTCACAATATCAACCCCAGAATCAACTTGCTTTTTAACTGTTTCTAGTACTGCTTTATTCATTACATTATCAAAATCATCTTGATTATATTTTTGATTATTCTCACGAGCAAAAATAAAATCTACTACTTCCTGTTTTCTTGGTAAACTACCAACGTGTGTTACAGATATTTTTTTCAAGTTGACCTCCATCTCTATAATTTATCGTATCAACCATTCACATAGTATTTTGTTTAAATAGGCAGGTTGCTCTAAAGTAGGTAAATGTGCAGCATCAGGTATGATTTCTAATGTAGAATTTTCAATTAAACTCTCCATTTCCATATGAACTTTGATAGGACATAATCGATCGTATTCTCCACATATTATTAAAGAAGGTACCTTTATATTTTTAAGTGTGGACTTATAGTCTTTACGTGTAGCAAGTGCTTTTGATTGATTTATAAAAATCTCCTTGCCTAAACCATTAGCCATACTTAAACATAAATCAAAAATCTCTTGGTTTTGTTTATCTTTCCTGAGATAGTTATTTTTTATTTGTTGACACATAACATCTTCTAACAGACCCTCATTTACTAACTGGATTTGTGGTAATCTCCTAGATTTAATTTCTGATGTTTCTGATTTATAATTGGTATCCATTAAAACAATTTTCATTACTCTTTCAGGAACCTTTCTAATAATTTCCATTGCTAAGATACCTCCCATCGATAATCCAATTAAAACAAATTTTGTTGGCAAATATCTAAGGATTTCAAATGAAATATTCTCTATAGAGTTAGAAGAACTTGCTGGAGTTACACATACCATATATTGTTTTGAAAATTCATTTATTTGTGGCTGAAATAATCTAGAATCACACATCATTCCAGGAATGAAAACTAATGGGTATCTCATTATTTTTTTACAGTTGGCCCAGGTTTATCATCAGTATTTCTTATTCTATATAAAGATGAATCACCCGTCATATTTGGGAAAAGCGATCTATTCAATAGTGGGGGTACTAGTACTGTGTCTCCAGGATTAATTACAGTCTCTCCATAATCCCATTCAAATTTCCAATGACCTTTGACAGGCATCAGTATTTCATATCTTTCAGTAGAGTACCTTTTGTTTGAAATAGAATTTCTAGATATGAAATCTACTTCAAATCCTGGTTTATCATATAAAACTCCTTTCTCCCCAATTACATTTGCAGGTTGGTTATCAGACAGTGCCATTAAATCCCAATAGCGAGCCACATGAAAAGGTACAACATCTTTAGTACTTGGTTCAGGAAAATTTACTAACTCTTCATCAGAAAGCAAAGGCATTTTTTTTATTCCAGAAGGTAAAGATTCACCCTTTTTCGTATCAAAAAGTCTTCCCGTTTCAGATAAAATTAAACCATGCTTTGCTGCTTCCTGAATAACTTGAGGAGCCCAAATAACCCCACCCCCTGCATCATCACCACCAAGTATCGCCATTAACATACCGTAATCAGATCCTATATTTTCAAAACCTCGAAAAATGCCAGTTGGGATATTAAATATATCGCCCTCTTCCAGTGTTACCTCACCTGCTTTTCCAGTTCTTCCCCAAAAAAATCTCCAGCGACCTTTTAAAACAAAAAAAACCTCTGCTGTACGATGTGAATGTAGACTATTTCTACATTTTGGAGGTTGACCTGCTGCTCCAACGTTGAAACCAACTTTTTCATTAATGTGTATATGTTGATCGGGGCTTTCAGATACACCTCCACCAAGAATAGTAAAATTTTCTTTTTGATCAGATCCTGGAGTATGTGCGTCTATAAATGCTGTTTTACAAGGTTTTAAACTTCCATAACGAACAATTTTGTTTTCCATTGTAATTTGATCCATTGATATCTCCTAAAATTAATAAACAGCTCCAGTATGAATTAAAATTTGTTTCCATATTGAAACATAATCAAACAAACAATATTCTCTGCGTAATCCATGTGGCCCAAATTCAGAATGAGAAGCACCAAGAATAAAAACACTTGCACCAGTTGGTTCTCCAAACGTTCCCCATCCGTCATGTTTTCCATTTAAAATCCATCTGACTGCGGCGCGAGGAGGCATTTTTTCATCCAAGCGACCAATTTGGTGACAAATTTTAAATTCTGCACTTGGAAAAGAGGACCTTAACCCCATCCAAAAATTGTCTGCACCTTTATAAGAAATATCACTTATTCCCCCAGCATATTCTAAGTTAACAGCCCTATCATATTCTTTTGGAATAACAGAGAAATCTGCAGACATAATACGAGTTAAAATATCAGAATAAAGTTGACCCCAATCATTATCATTGCCAGTACCTATATAAGGACCTTTTATTTCATTCTCATAAGTATATGGCTTAACACAATTTTCAGGACCTCCTTCTTTGGAAATGAGTTCACGAGCAAATTCCTTTGGATCCAAGTCTAATTGTTTAAGAATTGCACCCTGATCTCTTATTAACCATTCGTCATCAACCTTGTTATTTTTTGCATGACAGTCAGCAATAATTCTGTAATTAAGTTTCCTTCCAGTAGGGGCCCCATAAATACCTTTTTTTGTGTGAGTTACAGTTGAATGAATTCTATGGGAACTAAGCATACCTTTTTCAGGATCACCACACCAAATTACATCTTCTCCATATAAAGTTCTATCTGGAAATTCTGCAAGTGTAGAAATAGTTGCATCTATCACTTGTTGATTACCTACAACAACAGAACTTGGTGATCTAACAATAATATCTTTATCATAATATTTATGTAATGAAGATATTTCTCTACCTTCCCAAATTTCTTTGGTTATACTTATTATATAATCTGGAAAATCTTTAAATTTTGGATCAAATCCCTTCATTTGCCTAACCTTTTGGTATAAGTGTAGATCCCCTAATTATAAGAGGACCATCTACAGTAATTTTCTGCGGTTTGATTTCTTCATGCTCAATTTTTTTTAATAGTATATCTACAGTTTTTTGAACCATAGTATCAACTGGCTGTTGAACAGTTGTTAAATTAAAAGAAGGCCAAGATGCTGCTGGAACATCATCATAACCAACTACAGATACATCTTCTGGAATTCTAAACCCTAACTCAAAACGTAATGTATCCATTACTGCAAATGCCATATGATCATTAGCAACAAAAACAGCATCTGGCGGATTTTTATAAAACATTTTTCTAGTTGCTTCTTTAGCTTCATCCATAACAAAATTACCAACTTTTCTGTTATAAAGTTTTGTTCCATAATGTGATAATCCAGATATAAAACCTTTTTCACGATCCCTCTGTGTGGAAGCTCCTTCCCATCCTGCAATATATCCAATTTTGCTATGACCTAATGATAAAAGGAAATCAGCTATTTTCTTACCTCCTTTAATATTATCAGAGGTAACAGATGACATTTTTGAAACATCTTGAGATCTATTGAATAATACCATAGGAATCCCAGCACTTGTACACCTCTTTGTTAAGTTTGAAGACATAGATACAGACGCTGTTATTATTCCATCAACTTGATAATCAAGAATTTCCTCAATTACTCCATCAATACTTTGCATATTTTTTCCAGCCATAAATATTAAAGCGTGATAGCCTTTCGACTGTAATACATTTGATAGTTTTTCAATGGCCTCTGGATAAAATTGGTTCTCTAAATAAGCCACAACAATTCCTATCATCCTACTTTTACCCGATACCATTGCACGAGCCAAAACATTAGGACGATATCCTAAATCATTAGCAACTTTTTTGACACGTTCTGTAGTACTTTTAGAAGCAGAGGCCCCAGGTGTAAAAACTCTACTTACAGCAGATTGAGAAACACCAGCTAATTTGGCTACTTCTGCAGAAGTTATTTTTGTATTACTCATCCAGCTGTCCAACCCCCATCAACCAATAAAGAGGATCCAGTAACTAGACTTGAAGCATCTGAAGCAAGATAAACAACAGCACCCATTATATCTTCTACCTTCCCTATTCTTCCAATTTTTATTTTTTCCTCTATCCATTTTCTTTTTTCTGGTACTTCAAATGTTTTTTTGGTCATATCTGTTAAAATGAAAGTAGGACATATAGTGTTGACCCTAATATTGTGATTACCAAATTCAATTGCCATTGCTTTAGTAAAACCTTCAACTGCGTGTTTAGATGCACAGTAAACAGCTCTTTCCTGACCACCTACTAGCCCCATTTGTGAAGATATATTAATAAGTGAACCTTTTTTCTTTTCCAAAATTAAGTTTTTTGCAACTGCTTGTGTTAAGAAATATGCACCCCTTAAATTTGTATTCATAACTACATCAAAATCATGGAATACAGTATCTACAGAAGCAGAATGTTTTGCTATGCCAGCAGAATTTACTAAAATGTCAAAGGTCTCTAATTTTGAAATAGTATCTGAAGTTTTTACAATATCATTAATATCTAACTCTAGAATTTTAACTTCAAATTCTTTTTTTTCCATTTGATGTGCTAATATTTCAAGCTTATCTTTTCTTCTTGCTGCTAGAGTAACTTTTGCCCCATGTTCAGCAAGTGCTACAGCACAAGCTGTTCCTATACCTGAAGAGGCACCTACTATTAAAGCTGTCCGCCCTTTCAACGAAAATGATGGCATTTTTGGTAATTGCATAATCTATTGATCCTCTAGACTGGTAAGTGATCCTAAATTCCTAGCTTTATTAAATTCATTTAGTCTTTCAAAAACATTAATACCTACTTGATTAAAAACATCTAACAAATCTACTAGCACCCAATTCTCTCTTATTAAACCAGACTCTAATCGCCAAAAATCTAAGCTTTTTAACATAATCTCTTTATTTACTGGTGCAATTCCTAACCAACCGTCATTGGTTAAATTCATCTTCATGTTTGGCCAACCAGTTTCACATACATATGGACCAGATGCAATCCAATGTGTTTCAGCAATCCAATTTGAATTAACATCAGAATTTTTATCTACAGTTCTATTTGGCATTCCCCTTAAAAAAGGAATTTGATGCCAATTTCTAAAACCTGAAATACCCCTACAAGCTCCAATCCCAGCTGGCCCATACCAATTAAATTTAGGGTGCCAATATTTATCCAAATTCATTATCTTGGGATCAGGATTTTCAGGATGTAGACACATGTCACTGAGCATATTTTTTATATGATCCATACTTTCTTTACCATCACCATGATCATCCAAACCGTCTGATGTCATTGGGGATGGGGTACATAAATAAGCTCCTAGCTGGGGAGACATAGGCCAGGAATTTGTTTGCATCATTAGTTCTGGGATATCCCAAATTATCTGCATTTCAACAATTTTATTTTCTTCAATACAGAAAAATTCATGATATCTCATATGAACTAAATGACCATTTGGTGGGATTTTCAAAAAGGGCTTAACGAAAGTTCCCATGTAGTTACCCATTGAACCAACCCATTTGTTACCCTCTGGAGTAGTTCCTGCAATAAGAATCATATCTCTTCTTTCTAAATCTGGAAGAGCACTTAATAAGGGCCTGTAAGCAGTATGAAAAAAACTTTCTGAATCATTCAGTATCCCAAAAGGGTAGCACATTTTTATATTTACACTATCACTGAAAAGCAATTCTAGTGACTTTTTAACATTATATTCATTAAAACTTCTCATAGAATTTAGTAATGGTTTTAAAAACTCTTTAAGTCCAAAATCTTTCATACTTTTACTCAGCTGCACTACCAAATGGTATATTTTTTCCACCATAACGACGAACTCTTAAGTTACACTGCTCTGCATGTCCTACAAAACCTTCTAGCATGCAAAGTCTTGAACCATATTCTCCAATTTTAACAGCTGCATCGTCAGTTTTAATTTTTTGATAACTATGTGTTTTTAAAAACTTTCCTACCCATAGACCTCCAGTATATCTACCTGCTTTTTTTGTTGGTAAAGTGTGATTAGTCCCAATTACTTTATCTCCATTGGCTACATTTGTCCTAGGGCCTAAAAAGAGCGCACCATATGAATGCATATTTTCTAAATACCATTCATCTCTTTCTGTCATAACTTGAACATGCTCATATGCCATTTCATTGGCTACAGATAGCATTTCTAAATGATCATCACAAAGAATAATGTCTCCATAATCTTCCCAACTAACCTTGGCTGTTTCTGAAGTGGGTAAAATTTTTAAAATTCTATCAATTTCATTTAAAGTATCTTGAGCCAATTTTTCAGAATTAGTAATTAAGCATGCAGGAGAGTTATAGCCATGTTCCGCTTGACCAAGAAGATCAGTTGCACACATTTCTCCGTCAACAGTTTCATCGGCTATTACCATAGTTTCTGTTGGTCCGGCAAATAGGTCAATACCTACTCTTCCAAATAATTGTCTTTTTGCCTCTGCCACAAATGCATTACCCGGACCAACTAACATATGAACGGGTTCTATTGTTTCAGTACCTAAAGCCATTGCAGCAACTGCTTGTATTCCGCCCAAAACATATATTTCATGTGCACCACCTAATTTCATAGCTGCTACGATTGCAGGATGAGGCTGACCATTAACTGGTGGCGCTGAGGCTATAATTCTTGGAACTCCTGCGACTGAAGCTGTTAATACAGACATATGAGCTGAAGCAACCATTGGAAACTTACCACCCGGCACGTAACACCCAACTGACTGAACAGGAATATTTTTGTGACCGAGAATAACGCCAGGAAGTGTTTCTACTTCAATATCTTTTAAACTCTTAAGTTGTTCATTAGCAAATTTACGTATTTGCTCTTGAGCAAACTTTATATCATTCATTTCTCTAGTTGAAACTTTTTGAATTGCAGATTCTATTTCACTTTCTGATAATGAAAAACTTTGTGGATTATATTTATCAAATTTTAAGGATAGTTCTCTTACAGCGTTATCACCTCTTTTTTCCACATCTCGAAGGGTAGCCTCAACCATCGTCTTTACTTTTATATCATCCTCTTTTTTTTGCATTTCTGGCTTGCTACTCTTTAAACTTCTTACTGACATTTTATTCCCTTTAAAATATTTACACTCAAATTCATGGTATTCTTTAATTCCGTTTTTTTAATCAAGATACATTTTAACCTTTGACTGCTCCTGCAGTTAATCCACTTACAATTTGTTTTTGAAAGAACATAACTAGCAAGAAGAGAGGTATAGTTGTAGAAACAACAGCCGCAACTGCAAACATAATATTACCTTCCGTATAAGTTGTTCCAAGAAAAGCAGCTATGGCTGGAACCATTGTTCGATTATTTTCCGCTAGAAGCATAGAAGTAACTGCAAAGTCATTGTATGCTAACAGAAAAGAAAACAAACCAGTAGTAATTACTCCTGGCCACATTGCAGGAATAATAACAAATCGAAAAGCTTCAAATTGGGTGCAGCCATCTACTTTTGCGCTTTCATCTAATTCTTTAGGAATATTTTGGAAAAAAGAATGTAACATCCATAACGTAAACGGTTGGTTAATAGCTACTAAAACTACGATTGTAGTAGGTAAAATTCCCCATATATTCCACTCAAAAAATGGCAGCATATAACCCGCTACCAAGGTAATAGGAGGCATAGCCCTAAATATTAACGCAATTACTAATAACCAAAAAGTATACTGATAACTTGATCTAGATAATGCGTACCCACCAAGTGTCCCAATTGTTAATGAAGTACAAACTACAAAAAAACATATTATAAAAGTATTTAGAGAGTTTCGCCAAAAGTGATTTTCTATCCATGCACCCTCATATCCAGTTGTAGTAAATGGTCTTCCATACTCAGCTTTAGTTCTTTCTCCAGTTAAAGCATTAGTCCAATCTGATATAGAGAAAAAGTCTAACTCTACTTTAAAACTACCCCATACTGTCCAAATGAATGGAAATGCTGCCACAATTAACCAGATTACAATAAATGCATAAATTAAAACCTTAAGGCTAGTTGGTCTTTTCTCTAATTTTACAGCCATTTCAGGTTCTCTCCCTAAAATCGCGCCAAGTCCTAAACAATACCGGAAACAGTAAAATTGAAACTCCAATAATTGTTAAAACAGATGACGCTGCCGCTGAAGAGAGTTGTCTTGTTTCTCCTCCCAAATCATTGAAAATAAACCAACTCAGGCTTTGAGCATGTGCAGATGCATTAAAGCCTACTATTGGTTCAAAAACCCTAAAGTTATCCATTAACTGTATCAACGCAACAAAAGTTATAAGAGGAAATAAATGAGGAATAATAATATATTTAGTTTGCTGATAACGAGATGCTCCATCAATTTTTGCAGCTTCAATTTGGTCTTGAGGCAAGGTTTGAAGTCCTGCATAGAAAATTACAAAAGCAAATGGTGCAGCATGCCATATACCGTAAATTATTAATGAAACCCACATTACTCCAGTTGACGCTTTTAAAGAAAGATTGGGATCAGAAGCAAGCCATTGTACTGCACTTCCCAAAATCCCCCTACTATCAATCATCCAAAATAAGACTAGAGCTCCTATTAATTGAGTCACGACGAAAGGTAATAAAGAGAAGAAGATAACAAGTCCTTTTAGATGAGAACTAATAGCATTTACGGTTATAGCGATTAAAAAACCAAATATAATTACAAAAGGAGTAACTATAAAAGTAAAAGTCAAAGTGAATGCTAATGCCCTATAAAACGGTAGATTTGAAAGTTTACTGAAAGCCTCATTAAAAGAGTTAGAATTTCTTATTATCTCTCCAACTTCTTTAACTGCAAGATGTCCTCTATCAAAGAATATTTCTAAACCAATAAATCGCCCAAGTGGTTCTGCTTCCCGAATTGCTTTAGTAGCATCCTGATCCATTGTAGTTTCCACAGTACAACCCACTAAAGGTGTGCAGGTTTCAACTTCTACAAGTACTGCTGGATGTGGAGCATGAACTGATTGCACTAATACAGAAATAATAGGAAAAGCAATGAAAAGAACCATTGCGCTAGCTGTTGGTAAAACAAACCAAAAAAAGGTACTGTGTCGCATTAAACGTCTCTAAATAAAGAATTAAGAAATTGGGGACTTAATAGCCCCCAATTTTATACTTTATTAATTGATAAAACCTTTTTCTTTGGCTGCAGCAACATAAGCTGCCTCCACATCAGAAAGGGCCTGACTTGCGGATTCTTTACCTTGCATAAAATCTGCCAACTCATTACCAAGCGCTGTGTGTAAAAGCCCCATATAAGGCAACATAGGATATGGCGTTGTACTCATTTTTGCTGCTTCAAAAACTCCTATTGCAGCATCAGTAGGCTTGTAACCGTCTATTAACCATACCGCTTGAGTACGAATTTTTTCATCCTTCATTTTATCAGGATGAATAGCATTCATCATTGCTATGAAAGTTGCTTCTGCTTCAGCATCAGAAATATTTTTAGC
>CAJWIX010000037.1 GCA_913042175.1 uncultured Flavobacteriales bacterium | reverse complement strand
CACAAAGTAGAGATTTTACTTATATAGATAATGTTATTCAAGCTAATGTTTTAGCAGCAACAACCACAAATTCAAACGCTATAAACCAAGTATATAATGTAGCTTGTGGAGAACAATCCATTTTATTAGAGTTGTTGAAACACATTCAAAACTTGCTTACTAAGTTCGATGATAGAATTAGTCAAGTTAAAATTTCTTTTGGACCCGAAAGAATTGGAGATATTAAACATTCTTTGGCTTCTATTGAAAAAGCAAAGAATCAATTAAACTACTCTCCTTCACACAATGTAAATGAAGGAATAGAAGCTGCCATTCAATGGTATTGGGACTATTTCAAAAACAATTAGTCGTGAATAATTGATTTTTATTGACTAAATTTTTCATTCTCTTTACCATATCTTCACGGTATCAACAAAATTAGAGAACATACTGTAATTATTTTATTTCATTTAATTTTAGGTCTAATCCTTTTCGGAGTAATAGAAACTAGTGGCACTGAACACCTTCTAAACATTCTAGTTTTTTACCTATCATTGATCGTTTCTTATTTTATATTGAATAGAGTCTTTAAAAATGATAAACTAAAAATACCCAATATAAAGCTAAACTTTAACAGCAAAATTATTGAATGGTTTTTGTTTCTATTAGGATCTTCTTTAGCAATAGGCCATTTAATTTATCTTGGAGATTTACCTGCTTTTTCCGCATTAAATGTTGACTTTAATACAGATGCAGTTAATATTAGGCGTCAAATAACTGCCGATGCGGATACAATAGTTAACTACATAGCTAGTTTTAATATGAAAGCATTTTTACCTTTTGGGTTACTCTATCTACTAGCCAAAAAAAACCACAAATTATATTGGTTATTACTTTTAGTTGGTGTGGTTTATGCCTTTAGTTTAATGCAAAAAAGCTATATAGTTCTTCTATTAATGCCATCTTTGATATATGCTATTTTTAATAAAGAATGGCTCTATGGCTTAAAGCATATGGGAATAATTTCTGTTGTTTTATATAGTCTTGTTTTAGTACATAATCCTGAAATTTCACCTTCAGAGTCTAATGATGTGACACATTCCAATGAGCATGTAAATAAAACAACAAAACAAAGCAAATTCTACAGTATTTGGACAAGCTTGAAAAATCGAGTTTTAATTGTTCCTGGTAAAACAGTTTCATCATGGTTTGACCATATCCCTAATGACTTACCCTTTCTTAATGGAAAAGGATATCGATTTGCACAAAGATTCACTGGAGAAAATTACATCAATTATGCACAAGAGCTATATCCAATAATGTATCCAGATCATGCTAAAAAAGGACTAAAAGGAAATGTAAATGTTGCCCATTTTATGTATGACTATGCCAACTTTGGACGAAAAGGACTGATTTTATCAGGTTTTATATTGGCAATTGTCTTTTATTTTGTAGAAACCATATTTCGAAACAACTTTAAATTCAAATTATCCCTTAATTTAATTCCACTTGCAACATTAAGTTCTCAAGCGTTGACTACGCTTCTATTTAGTGGGGGTTGGGGTTTACTAATAGGACTTTACTACCTATTTATCAGAAATAAAGATTAAACATTGAAAAAAGTATGTCATATAACCACTGTTCATAAAGGACTCGATGTTAGAATTTACCATAAAGAATGTATAACACTTAGTAAAGATTTTGAAGTATACTTGATTATTAATGATAAGATAAATCAAATAACAAATGAATCTGTTAAGCTAATTGAGATAAATAATTCTTCTAAAAATCGCATATCAAGATTCTTTAAATCATCTAATGAAGCATTAAAAAAGGCCATTGAAATTAATGCAGATATATACCACCTTCATGATCCTGAATTACTTCGCATTGCTTTAAAACTTAAAAAAAGAAACAAAAAAGTTATTTATGATGCTCATGAGGATTTACCAAGACAGATTTTAACTAAACATTGGATCCCAAAAATTATTAGAAAACCAATAGCATATCTTGTAGAGAAAGCCGAAAATAATATTGTTAAAAAAATTGATGGAGTAATTTCTGCCACTCCAACTATAAATGAACGTTTTTATAAGTTAAACCGCAATTCAGTTAATGTAAATAATTATCCAATTATTGAAGAATTCAACAAGACTCAAAAAAAATTAACAAAACCACAAATCATTTATGCAGGTGGAATTTCAATCGAAAGAGGAATTGTAGAAATTATAGATAGCCTAGAGCACCTTGGTGTGGACTTAAATTTGGCGGGTAAATTCCTAGACCCATCTCTTAAAAATAAATTAGAATCTCATAAATCATGGGGAAAAGTAAATTATAAAGGCTTTTTAGGTAGAAAAGAAATTACCGAATTATATAATAATTCACTATTAGGAATGGTAACACTATACCCCACTAAAAATTACCAAACATCTCTTCCTGTAAAAATGTTTGAATATATGGCAGCTGGATTACCTGTTATTGCTTCAAACTTTCCCTATTGGGAGTCTATAATAGAAAAGTATGAATGTGGAATATGTGTTGATCCAACATCAGTTAGTGATATAACTAAAGCGATTAAAACATTAGTAGAAAATCCTAACATAGCTAAAACCATGGGTGAAAACGGTTTAAATGCAATTAAAACTCACTTTAATTGGGGAAAAGAAGGGCAAAAGTTAACTTCATTTTATCATCAACTTTGAAAATTAAAATACTCATATTAACTCAATATTTCCCACCAGAAATTGGAGCTCCACAAAACAGACTGTTTGGATTAGCAAAGGCTTTGAATAAATCAAAAGTTGATGTCAAAGTATTGACCGCAATGCCACATTACCCTCAAATGGTTATTCATGAAAAATATCAAGGTAAAGCTTTTTATCATGAAAAAATAGATGGAATACCCATATGGAGAACTAAACTTTTTGTTTCACAAAATAGCAGTATCATATCAAGATTAAGAAATTATTTTTCTTTTATGTGGAATTCATATTTCTATGGCAAAAAAAACATTAAAGAAAAATTTGATTTTATTTTATGTGAATCCCCTCCCCTTTTCTTAGGTATTTCAGCTTATTTTTTAGCCAAGAAACTTAATGCCAAAATTATTTTCAATGTGTCTGATTTATGGCCAGAAAGCGCAGAAAAGCTTGGCATTATAAATAATCGGTTTTTATTAACCTTAGCCACTAAATTGGAAGAATGGTTATATAAAAAATCAACTATCATAACTGGTCAGACTAATGGAATCATAAATAACATTAAAAACAGATTTCCAAACAAAACCACACTATGGATTCCTAATGGAATAGACGAAGAACAATTTATTGATATTCCTACTTATAACTTTAGAGAAAAAAACAATTTTCACTCTAGCGATAAACTCTTTTTTTATGGAGGAATTATTGGTCACGCTCAAGGGTTAGAAATTATCCTAAATGCTGCAAACTTGTTAAGAACAAACACAAAAATTCATTTTATTCTAATGGGTTCTGGCCCAGAAAAACCAAAACTCATTAAACTGAAAGAAAAACTAAAACTTACTAACGTTCATTTCTTTGATCCTATTCCTAAAAAAGATGTGTTGAGTGTAATACAAGAAATGGATGCATCAATTGTTCCACTAAAAAGTTTGGCGCTCTTTTTAGGAGCAATTCCATCTAAAATTTTTGAAAATTTAATGTTAGAAAAACCGATTATTTTAGGGGTAGATGGCGAAGCAAAAAACATTTTTATTGACGATACACCTTGTGGTCTTTTTTATGAACCAGATAATTTCAAAGACCTTTATGCCAAAATAAACACATTCCTAGAAGAACCAGAAGTCATGCTACAGTATGGAAGAAATGGCAAAAAGTTGGTTGCAGATAAATTCAATCGAACAAAAATTTCTCAAAAATTACTTGATTGTATAAATAATCACATAAATGAATAAGATTAGGCACTATGTGAATTACTTATGGCTTGCACTAGCCTTTTCTGTACCATTGTATAAACCTATTACCATTTATTTAATGATATTAATAGGCTTGTCTCTATTGATTACAGGCAAATATCAAAACATTGTAAAAAGAAAAAACCTATTAAAGTTGACGCTAACTCTACTGTGGATTCTACCTATGTTCCAATTAGTTTTGATTGGTGATCTAAATGACGAATGGCATCACTTAGAAATCAAATTGTCTTTATTGTTTTTTCCTTTTTTCCTGCTAACTGCAGATTTTGATTTAAAAAAACATCTCCCAAACATTTTTAAAATGTTCATACTTGGTTGTGTTATGGCTTCATTTTTATGCCTGATTAATAGTGCTTTTAGTTTTATTAACAGTGATACCACTTCCAGTTTTTTTTACAAGGAACTATCTATGTTTCATCACCCAAGTTATTTTGCCCTTTTTTTAACTTTTAGCACATCGATATTATTACATCATTTAATATATGGAATAAAGGGGATGAAATTAAATAGACAACAATCTATATTCTTCATGTTGTTGTTTGCTTTAATAATTATTTTACTGACATCAAGATCGGCATGGATAATCTTTTCTTTATTAGTAGTTTCATTTTTAGCTATTGCTTTTTACAAAAAGAGATTAACTAATAGACAATTTAGTTTAATATGTTTTGCCATTGTAATTGTTCTTGGAACAGCTTACAGTCAAGAAAAAATAAGGTGGAGAATTAATGAAGTATTTAAATACACTCTTCATGCATCTTCGCAAAGTAATTATCCCTCATCAACTAGTACAAGATCAAAAGCTTGGGAGGCGTCCTTTAATAGCATTGCCCATAATCCATGGTTAGGTTATGGATTAGGAAATGGCAACAATAAATTAAAAAGTTACTATAATGAAAAAGGATATCAATACCTATATAAGAGAAACACAAATGCACACAATCAATTTTTACAAACTGCGTTAGATCATGGTGTGTTGGGTTTATTATGTTTAATTACACTTACAATAGTTGTAGGAATAATATCATTAAAAAATCAAAAGCTTATGGCGATTTTTTTATTTATAATTTCTTTAAATTTTTTGACTGAATCTATGCTAGAAACACAAAGTGGAATTGTTTTTTTCAGTTTCTTTAATACACTTTTTTACTTTAAATTAATTGATAACTGAATATGGAAAAAAAAGACATATTGAGTTTCTCTAAAAATGTAATAACGCTATTTACTGGTTCATTTTTTGCCCAACTAATTTCATTCAGTACGTTAATTGTTCTTCAACGATTTTTCTATAGTCCAGAGGATTATGCCCCTTTTAGATTGTTTTTTGAATTCACAGCTGTCTTTAGTAGCATTAGTGCTCTAAGACTGGAAAGCGGACTTATTTTAGAAAGAGATGATAATAACGCCATACAATTATTAAGGACCTGTCTAAAGATTTGCATCATCATATCAATTGTTGGAGGAATTATCTTTTTGGGTTACTTTTTAAATGAATTAGCCATCTTCGAAAACAACCTAATTCTAATTATTCTAATGCCTATTGCCATTTTTTCTAATGGAATTATACAAATTGCTCAATCTTTTTTTACAAGAAATAAAAAGTTTAAAACCATAAGCAAAACAAAAATTATTCATAGTTTTTTTGGAAGTACTTCACAAATCGCAACTGGATATTCTGGCTGGTCCTTTATAGGGCTTATCATTGGTAGAATTATTGGATTAATTTCAGCAAATGTAAATTATGTTTATGCTTTTTTTAAGCATAATAAATGGAATAGAAATAATCGTTCTCTTGAAAAAGAACTACTCAAAAAACATAGAAATTTTATTTGGTACACCACACCTGGAATTTTTCTAGGCAATGCTATAAATCTATTAATATTGATGTTCTTTGCTCGTTATTACGGGGAAGAATTCACAGGACTTACTGCTGCTGCAATTCAATATTTAGGATTAATAATTATGCTGTTCACCTCTTCATTTGCTCAAGTTTATTACAATGAAATTGCACAAATTGAAGAAATTAAAACCATAAAATCTGTTCATACATTTTGGCTTGTAAGATTATTAGCTGTCACAACCATAGGTTGGATTATATTAATATTCATTCCTAATAACTGGATTACATTTATTTTAGGTGAAGAATGGAAGCAATTAATGGAAATTATTAAAATAATTAGTCCATGGATGGCCACTATGTTTATTGCTTCATCGCTTTCATTTATCTTCATTCGATTAGGTAAGCAAAAACATATTTTTTTCTTTGACTTATTCCATGTCATTTTAATTATATCAAGCATTTTAGCTGGACATTTGATTTTCCAGAATAATTATACAACCCTTTATATTGTAACCTCATCGCAGGTTTTATTTTACATAATGGCTATACTTCTTGCCTATTACTTTTTAAACACCAGCATTAAAAAACAACTTCAACGCTGATTTATACTAAATTTGCTGTTTATGAAAATTCCTTTTTCACCACCTAGAATTGACGATAAAACCATTGAAGCTGTAAAGGAAACACTACTCTCTGGATGGATTACAAGTGGACCTAAAACCGCTCAATTTGAAGAAGAATTATCCAATTATATTGGCGTTGAAAATGTACTGTGTTTAAATTCTGCCACAGCTGGTTTACAACTAGCATTAGAATGGTTAGGAATTGGAAAAGGTGATGAAGTTATTGTCCCTTGCTATACCTATTGCGCTACTGCAAATGTAGTCTTACAAAAAGGGGCTAAACCTATAATGATTGACATTAATCAGGATGATTTTAATATTAATACCAACAAAATTAAGGAAGCCATCACAAAAAAAACCAAGGCTATAATTTCTGTAGACATTGCTGGGTACCCTGTAGATTATGATAAAATAATGGAACTCATCACTTCTCCTGAGATTACAACCTTATTTAATGGTGAATCTGACAATCAAAAGAAAATGGGTCGAATAGCTTTTATAAGTGATGCTGCACATTCTATAGGAGCTGTTTACAAAGGCAAAAAAACTGGAAATCACGCAGATATTAGTTCATTTAGTTTCCATGCCGTAAAAAACCTCACTACTGCTGAGGGAGGAGCTGTAGCATTTAACTTACCTAATTCCCTTGACAATAAAAAAGTAAAAAACCATTTCAAAATTTTATCCTTACACGGCCAAACCAAAGATGCGCTAACTAAAAATAAAGCCGGTTCTTGGGAATATGATGTAATTCAGCCAGGGTATAAATGTAATATGACAGATATCCAAGCGGCAATTGGATTAGTTGAACTAAATAGATATAATCAAACACTCAACAGAAGGAAAGAAATTTTTAAAGCCTATGATGACTTTTTCAAGAAATTTGATTGGGCAATAACTCCTAAATATGAATCTACAAACAAATTAACATCATACCACCTCTATATGCTCAGAATAAATAATTGTAGCAAAGAAAAGAGAAATGCAATTATAGAACTAATTTCTTCTTATGATGTAGCCGTTAATGTTCATTACAAGCCATTACCTTTACTTACGGTATATAAAAATGAAGGATATAAAATGAGTGATTTTCCTCAAGCTAATGCCAATTACGAACATGAAATTTCACTACCTGTGTATTATGACTTAACAAATGAACAGATTAAAAGAGTCGTGTATGTGATCAAAAAAGCAGTTGAATCTATATTATGTTAAAACGCCTTTTTGATATTGGATTTTCCTTATTTGCCCTTATATTTTCTTTACCCATTATAATATTAACAGCTCTATTGATTAAAATAGAAGATTTTACAGAGCATATTTTCTTTTTACAAACTCGTATAGGTAAAGATAGAATTCCTTTTAAAATCATCAAATTTAGAACCATGAGTTCTAGAGTAGTCCATGAAAAAGAAATCACTGTAGATGGTGACCCAAGAATTACTAAAGTTGGTAAATGGGTAAGGAAATTAAAGTTTGATGAACTACCACAATTTATTAATGTTTTAAGAGGCGACATGAGTATTGTTGGTCCTAGGCCAGAAGTACCGAAATATGTTAATTTATATGATGAAAATCAATTAAAAGTTCTTTCTGTTAAACCTGGAATTACTGATCATGCATCCATTCAATTTTTTAATGAAAGTGAAATACTTGCCAAAAGTAAAAGCCCGGAGCAAACATATATTAATGAGATATTACCTGAAAAATTAAGGCTAAACTTAGACTACATCAAGAAGCAATCTTTATTTACAGATTTGGGAATTATACTTAAAACAATAAGCAAAATTCTCACTTAATTTTAGGAAGAAAAATTTCAGCCATCATACACCTTGCACTACCTCCACCTAATGTTTCAATGGTATCTAAGGGAGTGTGTATAATTTCAACAAATTCTTGAATTTGATTTAATTGTTCAGGAAGAAGTGATTGATATGCTGTAGAAGACATCATTAAATATTTTTTACCCATATTATTTTGCACTTCTAACATATTTCCAGCGAAAGAATTCATTTGATCAAAGGAGATTTCTATCATCTTTTTTTTAGTCTCAGCTAACTTTTTAGAAACCCTTTCCCGCTCATTTTTATCAATAATAGCATCCATGCATATAACTACAAAAGAACTTGCTAAACACATCATTACATTAGTATGGTAAATCAATGGGCTATCATTAGATTTATTGTGATGACTTTTGAAGGAAATTACTTCATAACTTATTTTTTGAGCAAATTCATTTAGTAGTTTTAGAGATGTTCTAGTTGATATTGAGGCATAAATAAATTTATTTACCCTATCTAATATCATACTGCCAGTGCCTTCTAAAAATAAGTTTTCATTTTCACCATGGGTGAAATCAACAATATTAGATATCCTAAAATTATGGGTTGATTCAAGCTCATCAAAAATCTCTAATTTTCTTTCTAATCTTCTATTCTCAGCATTCATTGGATACAAATAAACCTGTCCATTACCATGCGTTGAAAACCAGTTATTTGGAAATACAGCATCTGGAAGTTTATCTCCATCTTTATGATCATAAACTATAACATTTACTCCTTTTGACCTTAAAAGAGATACCATAGCATTAAATTCACTTATAGCATTGGCTTTAATTTGCTCTTTAGAACTTGAATTGTCAGCTAATTGAAAGTGATTATTTACAGCTGTTTCCTCATTAAATCTAAACCCTGTTGGTCTAATCATTAATATAGTGCTTGCACTCTGCATAATTAATTCCTTATTAAGGGTAAGGTGGAGCATCGAAACAGTCCACCCATTTTAGAAATTTCGTTGTAAGAAACCAATTCAACAGTAAAATCATTATTTATTAACCAATCATTTAATCTTTCGAATCTATGATCTGAAATAATAGTACTTTCATTTATTGAAAATACATTAGTATACATGTTACTCATTTCTTTGGATGTTACTAATAATACATTTTCTTGACCAAATAAATTTATTAAATCTTCAACATCAGATTCGTGTTTAAATCCATTTGGTGAGATAATAGCTTTATTTTTTCCAATAGGCTGAAAGCAGCAATCAAGATGTAAAGAATTGTCCTCTGGAATTAAATCAGATTTATTTAACTCAAATGCGTGAAAATTTAATTTGTCAAATTTGTTATTTAAAAATTCATATCCTCTGTAATTAGTTCTTGCAACTTGAAAAGTTTCAAAATCTTCATCACTTGATACTCCAACAAAAACATGTTCATTGTACAAAACAACATCACCCCCTTCAACATGAGCATCATGGGGTAATTGAATTATTTTTTCAGATGAAAAACTTTTTAAAATAGAATTGATTGCCGGCACCTCCTCTTTTCTATCCTCAATTACGTTGGCTACAATAAAATAATCATCAATCACAAAACCTATATCCCTTGCAAAAATTTGATTAACTCCATTAATGTTTTTTGGCCTCAATACATTGATGTTATTTTTCTTAAAAATTGACATTAACGCATTCATTTCATTAGAAACATCAAATTGATTGGGGAAAGAATTGTTTTTAACATGGAATCTTGATTGAGGGTCATAACAATCATCAATACTTGGGACATCTCCAAAATCATCAGCCAAGCCTAAAATCAACGTATCTAGTTGGCCTGTTTCATTATTAACCTTAAGATTAAGTTTTTTCAAATTCATTTATTTAATTAAATAATCATATTTAAAACCAACTGCAAACCAGGACAATTTGTCAAAGATTGTATTGTGAGGTACATAGGTGGTATTAGGATTAGTTAAATCGAAATCGTAAATATAATCTGCGTAAGATAAATTGACAAATAGACCAACTGCGCCAACTGATTCATCATACATGAATAAACTAAAAAAAGGAGAAATGAAATTATTATAATTTGGAGAGTTTAAATTTTCAAAACCAGTAGCTTTTTTTAAAACTTGATTCTTTCCAAAAGAAATGCCGTACTTAAAAAATATCTTGTCATTGATTGGCTTTGTTATGGCAGTAGTCAAACCTGCAAAATGGGAATCTAATTGTCCATTAACATCAGTAGTGAAAGATTTTCTGTTCAATTCAAAATAAGAGTACCTGTAAGAAATACCAAGAGAAAAATTTTTGAAAAGCATTAAATCATAGTTAAACCCAAGTTCTGCTACTTCATCAAAATTTGAATTAAAAATTTCGTTTGAAATGGTTTTGGGTATGGCTATATCAAAACCGAAAGAATGATTGTACAATTTTGTTTTTTCTTGAGCATTAAAGTCAAAAAAACAAATTATAAAATACAATACAAATGCAATTTTTTTCAATTTTTTATAACTATTTTCCTAAGAATTCTTTGGTTTGGTGTAATCAATTCAAGATGATAATTACCATCTTTCATTTTTTTTGAATCAAAATTTTCAACATGTAATCCATGATCACTTAGTTCATCATACACTAAAGTTATCAAATTTTCGGATTGATCTAATATGCTAATTTTAACTTCTTGAGGGTTGTTTACTTCAAACGCTATTTGAACTATATCTTTAAATACACTGGGTAATTGTTTTAAAACAACATACTGCTTTTGTAAGTTCTTTTTTTGATTTTTACCCAAAATAAAGCTACGCAAAATCTTTACTATTAACCAAACACCAATAACAATGGAAATTGCTCCAATACAGTTGATTAGAATCCTCCAAAATTGACTTTCTTCCCAGAGCGAAAACATAATTTTTTTCTCAAAATTAGAAAACAAATTATCATAGTGTGAAATGATTAATGATATTTACAATAGAATTCCGTAATAAAGATGAATATTGAAGAAATAAAGACTAAATTAAGTAAGCCTCTTCCTGGCTATGATGCACACTTTAAACTTGCTCCTTACAGAAAACCAAACAAACACTATCTTAAAAACTTTGAACCCAAAATAGCCAGCACACTAATTTTACTTTTTAATGATAGCGCAGAGAACCTCAAATTTGTTTTAATTAAAAGACCTCCATATGACGGAGTGCACAGCGATCAATTTGCTCTTCCAGGAGGAAAAAAAGAAGCAAATGAATCACTCTCTGAAACAGCTCTAAGAGAAACTGAAGAAGAAATTGGCATAAAGCAAAATACCATAAATATCATTGGAAAGCTTTCAGAAATTTATGTCCCCCCCAGTAATTTCTTAATTCATCCTTTTGTAGGTTTTACAGAAAGTATTACCCCTTTTGTTCCCGACAAAAAAGAAGTAGAACAGATTATTTTAGTCGAATTAGATGAATTAATTAAAGAAAAAAACATAAAACAAACCACTAAACAAGTTAGGTACAAGGGGGAAAATTTAAAACTAAAAGTACCCTATATTGACTTAAATGGAAATGATGTATGGGGAGCAACTGGTGCTATTCTAAATGAATTAAAGATGATATTAAGTAGTGCCTAAAATTTTTAATTTATAACCGACACCCTTAACCGTTTTAATGTAACTATCTCCTAATTTTTCACGCAATTTTCTAATATGTACATCAATGGTCCTATCTCCTACAATAATATCACCACCCCATACTTTATTTAAAATAACTTCACGTGTAAAAACATTTCCTGGTTTAGTAAAAAGCAATGCCAATAATTCGAATTCTTTTTTTGGTAGAACTACTTCAGTTCCCTTGTGATACACTACATATTTTTCAGTGTCAATGTATAAGTCAGCATTATCTACAGACTCCGATTTTTGATCGTATTTTCGTCTTAAAAGTGCTTTGATTCTGCTTATCAAAACTCTTGGTTTAACAGGTTTAGTAATGTAGTCATCTGCACCAGAATCTAAACCAGCAATTTGAGAGTAATCTTCTGCTCTGGCGGTCAACAAGGCAACTAAAGTACCTTTCAACTGTGGGGTTTCTCTTATTTCAACGCATGCCTCTATACCATCCATTTCAGGCATCATTAAGTCTAATAGAATTAAATCTGGCAAAAAATCTTTAGCCACCTCTAGGGCTTTTTTTCCATTAAGTGCAGTTTTGGTTTTATATCCTTCTTTAGTTAAGTGATAGTCTAGTAATTCAACAATATCTGGCTCATCATCTACAATAAGTATTTTTTCTGACATGAGATTTTTATTTCAAATTTATCATTAAGTGATGAGATTGGTTCAAAACACAATGTTAAGATAACATTATAAAAGATTATAACTGATTGCAAAGAACCAAATTTAAGAAAATGTAAATTATTTCGTTTACATTATCATAACATTGAAATAAGAAACTAATAAACTTAAGCCAAAACTAAATTTAAGAACAAACCATTCCTTTGCATCAAATTAATAACCAAAAATAAACATTTAAAACTACAAGAAATGAAAATTTCAAAATTAACAATTTTATCTTCAATTTTTGCCTTAGGAATTTTGGCGAGTTGTGGAAAAGAAGGATGTACTGACCCAAGTGCACCAAACTACGATCCTGATGCAACAAAAGATGATGGATCTTGTCAAGAAGCTGCAAATGAATACCTACTTTCAGGTACATTGTCCGAAGACAAAACTCTAGATGCTGCTAACATTTGGACACTTCAAGGTAGAGTAATAGTACCTAATGGTGTTACTCTTACTATTCCAGCTGGAACAATTATTAAAGCTACTGCTGGTACTGGTGCAAATGCATCCTCTTTAGTAATCGCAAGAGGTGGAAAATTAAATGCTGAAGGTACTGCATCAGCACCAATTATTATGACATCAGTATCTGATGACATAGCAGTTGGACAAACTTCTGGATCATCCTTAACTGAAAATGTAAGAGGTTTATGGGGAGGATTGTTAGTTTTAGGAAATGCACCATGCTCTTTTTCTGGAGATGTTAGTGAATTACAAATCGAAGGTATCCCTGCTTCTGAAACTAATGGTCTTTACGGAGGAAATGATGCTGCTGATAACTCAGGTACAATGAGATATATATCAATAAGACATGGCGGTGCTGAAATTGGTGAAGGAAATGAAATTAATGGTCTTACTCTTGGTGGGGTTGGAACTGGAACAACTATTGATCATATTGAAGTTGTAGGTAACGTTGATGACGGTATAGAATTCTTTGGAGGTACAGTAAATGCTTCTGAATTATTGGTTTGGGGTCAAGGTGACGATGGTTTAGATATTGACCAAGCTTACGCTGGAACAATTTCAAATTCTATGGTTATTCTTAATGAAGCTTCTGATCACGCTTTAGAAATTGATGGACCTGAAGGTTCAGCTCTTGGAAGTTTTACATTAAATAACATCACTTTAATTGGAACCAATGATGAATGTGATCCAACAGGTGTTGATGGTGAAATTTCAGATTACAGAAAAGGTGCAACGGGAGCTAACAACAATGTATATGTAATGAATTTTACAGAAGGTAAAGATATTGAGTTAGACAAAGATGCAGATGCAAATAGTTACACTGCTGGAACATTATCTTTTTCAGGTTACCAATTTACACCAGCAATGCATGATGGTTCAGATTGTTATACTCCAAATTTAACGGATGGATCAATTTTTAACGATAAATCTTCAGTTGGTTCAACCTTTGAAGCAGATGGTGCTACTATATGTACTGTAGTATCTTCTGGTGGAAATTCAGTTGGAGCAAACACTGCTGACTTTTCATGGACTTACGCAGCAAGCAAAGATGCTTTCTAAATATTCATTGTAAATAAAAGTATAGTTAATGTATATTGCTGTCTTGTGTTTAAAATACGCAAGGCAGCTTTTTATTTAAAATAAAAAAATGAAAAAACACATAATTCTCATATTATTAATATTTAGTTCACTCTACTTATTTTCTCAATCTAAAATTATGGGAAAAGTAATAGATGAAGAATTTAATGAAACTATGCCGTTTGCAAATGTTTTATTAAAAGGGACTAATCAAGGGGTAACCACAGATTTTGATGGCAACTATAGCATCGAGGTTAAACCAGGAGTTTATACAATAGTTTTTTCATTTGTCGGATATCAAACTAAAGAAATAACTGATATTAAAGTCGCTGAAAATGAAGTAAAAGAACTCAGTGTTAATTTATCATCTTCAGCTGTTGGATTAGAGGAAGTTGTAATTTCTGTATCTGTTCAAAAAAATACAGACGAGGCCTTACTTATGATGCAAAAGAAATCAGCCAATTTAATGGATGGTCTTTCTTCGGAAACTTTTAAAAAAGTAGGCTCAAGTAATTTAGCTGGAGCCATTAAAAGAGCTCCTGGTGTTTCTGTAATGGGTGGGAAATACGTATTTGTTAGAGGGTTAGGCGATCGTTACACTAAATCTATTTTAAACGGTGTAGACATTCCCGGACTTGACCCTGATAGAAATACCATTCAAATGGATTTATTTCCGACCAATATTATAGATAATGTTCAAATTATCAAATCTTTTACTGCAGATGTTCCTGCAGATTTTACAGGCGGATTAGTCAATATTGTAACGAAAGAATTTCCGGCAAAAAGAAGCCCTCAACTATCAATTAGCACCGGTTTCAACCCATCTATGCATCTAAACAGTAATTATAAAACTTATCAAGGAAGTAATACTGATTTTCTTGGGTTTGATAATGGGTCTAGAAATATACCTCTAGATTACAATTTGAATGGTTATTATAATAACTCTCTTAATGACTTAAGCACAAACAACCTTAATGCTGACTTCCCTAATCTTAGTTCTACAGATTATGATGCGATCAATAACCTATCTAGTTCTTTTAATCCATTGATGTCAGCGCAAACAGGAACTAGTCTATTAAACTATTCTATTGGTTATTCAAACGGGGACCAATTTGATGTTGGAAAAAAAGAAAATACTGTGGGATGGCTAACTGCCTTAAGTTACAATAATCAGACCGAGTATTTTGAAAATGCTGTTGACAATTATTTTAATGCCAATTCAGATCCGTCAGTCTATGCTTTAGATACCTTTAGAACTCAACGTGGTGATATAGGTATTAATAATGTAATCATTAGCGGTCTTGGTGGATTATCTTTCAGAACAGATCGTTCAAAATATAAAGCGACTCTTTTGGTCATACAAAATGGAGAAAAAAAAGCGGGTAGATTTAGACAAGAAAATAGATGGACAGACTTTGTTGATTACAATAAAGATAATTTAGAGTATAGTCAACGAAATATCACTAATTTCATGATTCAGGGCACCCATACTAATGAGGATGCTTCATTTAAAACAGAATGGAAAATTTCACCGACTATATCTAAAATATACGATAAAGATGTAAGGTCAACAATATTTATTGATGATAATGATGCCTTTAAGTATAAAGACAATACTCAGCCAACGAGAATATGGCGGTTTTTAAATGAAAGACATCTCAATGGAAAACTAGACTTAACAAAAAATTATGACTTTAATGGTGAAAAAGGAAAGTTTAAATTTGGAGGTCTTGCGAGTTATCAAAATCGAGACTTTCAAATAGCAAGATTTCAGATTAGTTGTTCAGATAACCCATCTGTGTGGTCAAACATAAATGGTATACCAGATTCTATCCTCTCTCCTACAATCCTTATATCATCCGATAATATAATAGGTTCATACATTAATCCAAGAGCAACTATTACTGACCAAAGTAATAGATTTGATGCTTCAAAAACCAATTTTGCCTCTTATGTTTCTAACGAATTAAAATTATTTGGTGTTTTAAGAACAATTGTAGGACTTAGAATTGAAAAATTTGACCTTTATTATACCGGAAGTAATTCAAGTGGAGATAGTTATTTCAATGAAAATGTAATCAACAAAATAGACTTTTTTCCGACCATGAATTTAATTTATCAACTAAATGAAAATAGCAATCTTAGAACATCAGCAACTAGGACAACAGCTAGACCATCATTTAAGGAAGCATCGATAGCGCAAATTTTCGATCCACTATCCAATATGACTTTTGTTGGGAACATCAATGTCAGACCAACTTACATTCAGAATTATGATATTAGGTATGAGTATTTTGGAGAATTTTCTCAAATGATAGCTTTAAGTTTCTTCTATAAAAATTTTATAGACCCTATTGAAATGACTTATTATGAGGCTGCCCCAAATAACTTTACTCCTATGAATTTAGGGTCAGCAATTGTAGGAGGTTTTGAACTTGAGCTTAGGAAAAACCTATCTTTCATAAAAGAATCGCTCAGAGATCTTGCCTTAAATATAAATGTTTCATTTATTGAATCAAGACTTACATATTCAGAAGCTGAAAGAAACTTAAGACAAAATATGCTTAAAGATGGTGAAACTTTAGGCACATACCGTAAACTACAGGGACAAGCTCCATTTTTAATCAATGCTGGCGTCAATTATACCAATCCTGACAAGGGAATTCAGACAGGTGTTTTTTACAACGTCCAAGGAAGAACATTAGAAGTTGTGGGGACAGGTTTCAGACCTGATGTATTCACTATTCCTTTTCATAGTTTAAATTTTAACTTTAACAAAACAATCGGTAAAGACAGAAGATCGACTATTAATTTCAGAGCAAATAATATTTTAGGAGATGTTAAAGAGAGCATGATTCAATCTTATGGTACTGATGATTTGCATTTCAGATTAAGAAATCCAGGAAGAACAATTTCATTAGGATATAAATTGAGATTCTAATAGATTTTATAACTTAACAACTGTTAATGAATTTTGGAATTTTTGAAATATTAAAATTAGTAGGAGCACTTGGTTTCTTCATTTACGGAATGAAGATAATGAGTGATGGGATTCAAAAATTGGCAGGTGCACAGATGAGGAAAATCATCAGCAGCATTACCAACAATAGGTTTGCAGGTGTTTTAACTGGTTTTTTCACAACATCAATCATACAATCATCTAGCGCTACTACAGTGATGGTAGTAAGTTTTGTTAATGCGGGTTTACTTACGCTTAGGCAATCTATTGGTGTAATTATGGGGGCCAATATTGGCACTACGGTTACTGCATTTATTTTACTTGCTTTTGGTTTTGGAAAGTTTAGTATTTCCGATTATTCATTGCCTTTAATTGGTATTGGGATCCCTTTATTTTTTACCAGCAAAAATACCCTGAAGTCTTTGGGAGAGTTCTTAATTGGATTCGCCATACTTTTTATGGGTTTGGATGAACTAAAAGAATTGATGAGTTTCATTAAAGAAGACCCCTTAATTTTAAAAAGTATTATGGAACCTGTTTCTAATCTTGGATTCATTTCTGTCATCATATTTGTTTTAATAGGTACCATCTTAACCATAGCTGTACAATCAAGTAGTGCAGCAATGGCCATAACCCTTGCACTTTGCGGAGGGGTAAATGGCATCCCCTTTGAATTGGCTGCAGCCATTATTCTTGGTGAAAATATAGGCACCACTATTACAGCCAATATCGCAGCAACCATAGGAAATGTACATGCCAAAAGAGCAGCTAGGGCACACCTACTTTTTAATGTCATTGGTGTAATTTGGATGCTGCTTATATTCTATAGTTTCCTAGATCTAATTGATTACTTAATTTCTGAAACATTTTTTAACCAACTGGTTACACAGGGAGATGATGAATCTATAACAAGATGGTCATTAGCTGTATTTCATTTGTTTTTTAACATCTTAAATACCTTTCTACTTATTTGGTTTATAAAAAATATTGAAAGGACGGTAGTGAAATTGATTTCATCTAAAGGAGAGGATGACGAAATCCATCAGTTAAAATATTTTTCCAACAATAATTTAACCAATGAATTTTCTATAGTCGAAGTCAAAAATGAATTACAAAAGTTTGTGAAAATAACTTCTAAAATGAATGATTTTACTCAACAATTAATTTTAGAAACTGATAGAAAAAAAATCAATAAACTACTTCAAAAAATAGAACAATACGAAGAAATTACTGATCGAATTGAAAATGAAGTTTCAGAATTTCTAGCAAAGTTCAATGACAGCGATCTATCACCAAAATCTTCTGAAGACATTAGGTCTATTTTAACCATTATTAGTGAATTAGAAAACATTGGTGATATATATTATTCGATTTCTAAAAACTTAGAAAGAAAAATTGAAAACAAGTTATATTTTATCCCATCTCAAAGAAATAACTTAATGCAAATGCTATCAATTGTAGAAAAACATTTCGGCATATTAAAAGAAATCATGAACAACATGGATAAATCAAATGAGAAACTAATAGAAAATTCTTATTTATTTGAAAATGAATTAAACAAACTAAACTACAAACTCAAAAAAGATCATCTGAAAAGTATTGAAAAAAAGGAATATAAAATAAAGACTGGAATATTATATGCTGATTTATTAACTTCTCTAGAACTTATTGGAAATCACATAACAGAAATTACAGACAACATAGATATGCTTAATTAGTAATTGATTGTTTGAGCAATTTGCCCATCACTTCCCCAGGTTTTCCAGGAACCAACTCTTTTACCATTTTCATAAACCATCAAAGCTTTTATATGTCCCTCATTATCCCAGATCATCCAAGATCCATGTTTTTTACCATTGACATCATAAAATGTTTCAGAAAGCAAAACTCCTTCTGAAGACCACTTTTTCCACTTGCCAAATTTTAGTCCGTTATTATAATAGCCTTTTTCCATTTTGTTCCCATTTTCATAATGAGAAATACACTCACCATGTTCTTTACCATTTTGAATTTGAAATGACTCAAAAATAGAACCATTAGAATAATAAGTTTCAAAACTGCCTTCTAAAAGTTCACCACTCTGGTTTAAAAAACGTCCATCGTAAGAGCTTACTTCTTGAGCAATTGAGTTAGATAGAGTAAACAAAAAACAAATAAAAAGGATGTGTAAAGTGATTTTCATGTAACTAATATACAAAAAAATACTTATGTTAACAAATTGTTAACTTAATATGTCTTAAATATTAATAAAAAATTAATCTAACATTAATGAACAGATTGGGAAAAAACATAATTAATAATAAGCTATAAATATTTTGTAAGTAATAATTTTTAATTCATATTTGCAGCCGAATTAGTAAACCGAGTTTAGGACTCTTATAAAAATATTAATATGGCAACTAAAATTAGATTAGCAAGACATGGTAAAAAAGGAAAACCATTTTACTATATAGTAACCGCAGACTCAAGAGCAAAAAGAGACGGAAGATACATTGAAAGAATAGGCTCTTATAACCCAAACACAAATCCCGCAACCATAGACATTGATTTCGACAGAGCCATGTATTGGGTTGGTGTTGGAGCGCAACCAACTGATACCGTTAGAGCAATGTTATCTTACAAAGGGGTATTATATAAAAATCATTTGTTGAACGGGGTTAAAAAAGGAGCTTTAACCAATGAACAAGCTGAAGAAAAGTTTGCAAAATGGTTAAGTGAAAAAGAAGCCAAGATTGAAAATAAAATATCTTCTCTTGCTAAAGAAGAAGATTCGGCTATCAAAGCTAAACTTGCAGCTGAAAAAGAGAAAAGTGAAGCTAGAGCAGCGGCCCTAGCAGAAGCAGCTGTAGAAACACCAACTGTTGAAGACACTGAAGAGCCAGTTGCTGAAGTTGCAGAAGAACCAGCTGCTGAAGCTACAGAAGAACCAGCTGCTGAAGCCACAGAAGAACCAGCTGCTGAAGACTCTAAAGAAGCTGAAAAGTAATTTTTAGTATAATTTATTTAAATTAAGCCATGATTTCATGGCTTTTTTTATGGAGAAAAGAAATTTATATGAGCTGGGTGAATTTTCAAAACTACATGGATTTCAGGGAAAACTAATTCTTTCTTTTGATGACCAAAAGATTTCACTATCCAAACTAAAAGTGATTTGGGTCATATTGGACGGAATACCTACTCCATTCTCTATAACCAGCATTCAAAAACTCAAAAAAAATAAACGAATAGTATCACTTCTTAATGTTGATTCATTAAATACTTCTTCCTTAATTAAACAGAAAGTGTACGTTTCAAAAGATGAAATTTCTTTTGATCAGATGGATGTTAAGTTGAAATATGTAGGATTTTCTGTTTGGGATGAAAATGAAAACGAAATCGGTATAGTTCAAGACTATGCTGATATTAAAAACAACAATCTTCTTATAATTGAAATAGATAAACAAGAAGTGATGATACCAGTAAATGAAACATTAATCATTAAAGTCCTGGAGAAAGAAAAAATCATTCAGCTTTATATTACTGAAGGATTATTGAATTTAAATAGTGAATCAGAAAACTCATAAACCCTTCCACTTCAAGCAATTTAAGCTAAATCAAGAGTTTGCTGCAATGAAAATTGGAACGGACGGAATTCTTTTAGGAGCTTG
>CAJWIX010000036.1 GCA_913042175.1 uncultured Flavobacteriales bacterium | reverse complement strand
CATTCATCATTGCTATGAAAGTTGCTTCTGCTTCAGCATCAGAAATATTTTTAGCAACTGTCCAACCATCCCACCATAAAGTTGAGGCTGGTGTTGATCCACCACCCACTGTCATAGGTCCAGCTATTGAGTGATTATTTTTTACAGCATCTATCACACCTTCAGCAGTTGTTTGAGATGCCGCTCTTGATCCCCACATGTTCAACAAAGCAATATTTCCAGCACGATACTCAGCATTTGTAGCGTTTGAATCATGTGTTAAAAAATCAGGATTCATATATTCTGAAAGTGCTTTCATCATATTTAGAGCGTTAACACCTGCTTCAGAATTGATATTTGGTTGAGCAGAACCTGATTTAAAATGAGAACCACCGTATCCCAAAAACATATTATTAAATTCTTGTGCTAAATTCCATCCAGCAGCATAAGCTCCACCTACTGGATTTTCCATAATCCCTTTATCCCTTATCATTTTAGCAGCAGATAACATATCTTCATATGTCTTTGGAGGCTCCACTCCTATTTCTTTGAGTACATCGGCACGATACATAAGATGCTGAGCATTAGCCATAAATGCTACTGCCATTATGTTATCACCAATTTTTATAAGCTGGCTTTTTTGAAGTCCTTTACCATATTTTGCAACTAAATCATCAAGAGGTCTAATTACGTCCTCATTCATTAAAGCAACAATTGAAGAATTTGCTATTATGGCAGATGTATATTCTGCAGGATTTCCCTGCATACCTGGAACATTTATTTTCTGGTGTTCTGATGTAAGGTTTGTTTCAACCTTAGCTCCAGTACATTCTTGCGCACCAGCTCCCACAGTCTGTATTGCAGGAAATTCATTTCCTACTATACTTACTCTAGCAGAAATTTCGCAACCGGCAAAAACTGGTATCCCAAATAATAAGGTAGCCCCAAATATTACCGAATAAAAAAGTTTTTTTATCATTTTTTAACTCCATATTTATTTAGTACAAATTTAATTGTACTGATTGACATCGCAAAAGCGAATTCTATTAAGAGGTTTTATCCCCTTATACGTTCCCCTGTTATTTTATTAAACAGGTGACATTTTTGAGCAGGTATTTTAACTGAAACTTTGTCTTCAATATTTGCTCTAAAATTTTTACTTGCTTTTATGCTGACTAGTGATTTACCAACTTTTACTGTTACCATTGTCGCATCACCTAAAATTTCAAGTGTGAAAATTTTACTATTTAATTGACCTTTTTCTTTTATGACCATTGCATCTTCTGCTCGAAAACCCAGTATAATTTCACCATCATCTGCTTTTAATCCTTTAATTAAAGTATTTTGAGATGAAAAAACTCCTTTACTTATTTTTCCTTCTATAAGATTCATAGCTGGAGAACCTATAAATCCTGCTACAAAGGAATTTGCCGGCATATCATAAATATCCGTTGGACTTCCCACTTGCTGAACAACACCTTGTTTCATTACAACAACTCTGTCTGCAAGCGTCATTGCTTCTACTTGATCATGCGTAACGTAGATTGTAGTTATAGCTAATTCATGGCTTAAATTCTTAATCTGGGCCCTTGTTGAAACTCTAAGTTTGGCATCTAAGTTAGATAAGGGTTCATCCATCAGAAAAACATTAGGCTCTCTAACAATGGCACGTGCTAGAGCTACTCTCTGCTTCTGACCTCCAGATAATTCCGCTGGTTTTCTATTAAGGTAATCCGTCAATTCAACCATTTGGGCTGCTTTTTTTACCTTACTATCCTGAGTACTTTTATTTATTTTTCTAACTTTCAGAGGAAACCTGATATTATCATATACATTCATATTGGGGTACAGAGCATAACTCTGAAAAACCATAGAAATGTCTCTGTCTTTTGGTTCTAAATTGTTTACCAGTTTGCCATCAATAAATATCTCACCCTCTGATACATCCTCTAGTCCAGCTATCATTCTCATTGTAGTAGTTTTGCCGCATCCTGAGGGGCCAAGTAATACAAGAAATTCCTTATCAGCAATAGTTAAATTGAAATCTTTAACAGCAACAAAATTTCCCCAGCTTTTGCTAAGATTACGTAACTGAATTTCTGCCATTAGAAACCTATTGAATATTTTGCATACGTATTCAATAATACAATTAAAAAAATAAACCTTTCAATATTTTTTTAAGAAAGATGCAAGAAAGTTATGTTTAAATTTGATTTAATTTATAAATAAATGAATTTAGTACGAAATTATATTATATAATCAATTGTTTTTAAAGGTTTATTATGAATTTTCAAACTGAAAAAAAATTAGTACAAAAATTTTATCGAGCAATTGAAACATCAGAAAATCAAGAAATAGCATCAGTTTTCAATGAGTATTGTTCTGACAAATTATTATGGCGTGGTTTTCATCCTTTTAATATGATTCGTGGTTCAGAAGAGGTAAGCAAAACATTTTGGCAGCCTTTCCTTAAAAGTATTAAAAAATGTCAAAGGAGAGAAGATATCTTCCTTGCGGGCTTTAATGAAATTCAAGGACATGAGGGTATTTGGGTTGTATCAATGGGACACTTAATGGGTCTTTTTGATGAAAACTGGTTAGGTATTCCAGCAACACATAAACTCATTATGCTGAGATATTGTGAATTCAATAAGATTGAAAAAGAAAAAATCATCGAGACAGCAATGTTTTTTGATATTCCACATCTAATGGTTCAAGCTGGAATTAAACCTTTTACCTCTCAAACTGCAGCTCACCTGGTACAACCAGGACCTAGGACACATGATGGTTTGTTATTTGAAAACCAGGACGAAAAAGAAGGAAAAAAAACTAAAGAAGCTATTGAGTCTATGGTCAGTGATTTACAAGATTGGAAAAGTTTTGATCACGAATCCTTAAAAAATGAACTTAAACAAAGTTGGAACGATGATATGATTTGGTGGGGACCTGAAGGAATTGGAGCTACTTATACTATTGATAGATATGCATCACAGCATTCTGGACCCTTTAGAGCAGGATTTAAAGATAGAAAATTCGTTGGACATATATGCCGTATTGCCGAAGGAAATTATGGAGGGTTTTTTGGTTGGCCAAATTTATCTCTTATTCCTAATGGAGATTTTATGGGAATGCCATCAAGTCAAATACCAGGTGAGATGAGAGTAATAGATATCTATAGAAGAGAGGGAAAAAAATTATCAGAAAATTGGATTTTCATTGATCTTCTTCATTTTTGGAAGATGCAAGGAATTGATATATTAGAAAAAACATTAACAAAAGAACTTACCTGAAAAACTTTATTGGTTATTCAATAATTTTGAATAATTAATAGGTATGAGTGGATTAAGATTATTTTCAAAAATTATAATTGCTTGATTGGAAGTTTGGGCAAGTTATGCATATGTAAATTCAAAAATAGGTAATACTATTATGTTTCCATTAGTCTCCCCAAGTGAAGAAAATATTCCATATTATAAGCTACAAACAGTAAAATTGTCAGTTTTAATTACTTTTGTATATTACGCACTTTTTCATTTTATAAAAGGAAGCGAGAAAATATAACCAATACACTTTTTTTAAAACATACTTATTTGCCCTAGCATTTACTGGTTATATTACTTTGTTTCAATATCAAGATACAAAATCAACTGACACTTGGCTTGTTTTATTCTTCACTCTAAGTGCAGTAATTTTACAAATAGCTACAAGACGTAGGTTTAAAAAGTATTTTTCAAAAAAATAAAATAGTGCGCAGAAAGCGTTGATATATTTTTTAATAATTAATTAAATTTTTATAAATTTTTTATTATTCTAAAAGGGAGATTTCTCATAATTCAAAAGTTTTTCTTTTATAGACAGTCCCCAGTGATATCCACCTAGCATCCCAGACTTTCTTAAAACACGATGACAAGGTATCAACCAGCTAACCGGATTATAACCGATAGCAGTGGCTACTGCTCTTGTAGCTTTTGGAAGACCTATATTAGTAGAAATTTCAGAATATGATTTTGTGTGACCTTTTGGAATTTTTAAAAGCTCCTCCCACACTTTAAATTGAAACGATGAACCAATTAAATACAAACATAATTCACCTGAACCTGAGAGAATAATTTTAGTGTATTGTTTGACTTCTTTATAGTTTTCAAAAAAGCTAGTATTTGGCCATCTTTTCTTCATATCCTGTAAAGCAAATTTCTGCCCAAATTCAGATGCAAATGCTAATCCGCATATACCCCTTTCATTTTTCATTATTAGAGCTCTACCAAAAGGAGTATCAAACAAACCAAAATCGATTTTGTCTACAGCCAATGCGTGCTTATTTCTATTACTATCTATAAATTGAAAATTCGTATTAAAATTATCATTTTTAATTTTTATTATCTTGTGAAGATTACTCATAATAATTGATGAATATTGAATTAATACTCTATACGCAAGGGCTCAATAAAAATTAATATTTCTAGTTATTGATTTAAATATTGAATTATTAAGTCCAACCTGAACCTGAAATACCAGGTAAAGGTCCTTCAGACCAAAATCTTGGAGTAAGAAGAGACATTGAAGCAATCTGGCGAAGAACTTGATCG
The DNA here is from genome assembly GCA_913042175.1 of uncultured Flavobacteriales bacterium. Classification (GTDB taxonomy): domain Bacteria; phylum Bacteroidota; class Bacteroidia; order Flavobacteriales_D; family Parvicellaceae. Next base: position 16,111 of record CAJWIX010000036.1, on the reverse strand, counting down.
TTACTTTCCAAAGAAACTGCCTCAACTGCTAATAATAGCTTTCCAGCATGGGTCTCTTCCCAAAACCATTTCCCCAGCATCTCAAAATCATCTATTTTATCTTTATAAATTCTAGTTTCTGTATATACCGCATTTAAATCCTCAACGACAAGTTTTAATAATGGAATCGCAGGTAATCCTTTTCTTGGGCTTTTTGGTTTATTCCCTTTGGCAAATTCAGAAATGTAAGGTACAAAATCAGAAATTTCTAACTCACTTGCCCCTACTGTAGTTCTTCCTACGTTTTGTAATGCTTTAAAATAATCAGGTAAAAGATTTGAAAGCTCCATTTGTACTCGCTCTGCCAACTTATCAATATTTCCTAATTGATTTACTTTATAAACAAGACTTACAGGTAATGCATAACTCATCCTTCCTTCTCTAACTGGTATTATTTCTGAAAAATCATCAAGAACAGGTCCTGAACTTTTCTCCAATAAATCAAATGCCGTACGAATTACTTTTTTTTGGAATTCTGGATTGTTTGGTTTTCCGAGTGGGCGTCCCATGGGGAAATTTAACCACAATGCTCTAGGTGGCTTTATAATTTCTATATGCTCTTTAACAAAACCAACTAGTACGGTGGAAAAGCCTTGAGATTCAAAAATATGAGCAAGCCCGCACACGGCGCGCGTACAGAATGGTCAGACAGGCACAAGAAATACAGTATCAACTGCCTCTTTTTTCATTTCTGATGAAACCTCGAGTGCTGATTTTTCCATATCACGAGGATCTGCTGCTCCCATAAAGGTATAATGTTTTTCAGCAACAGAACCTATTTCGTTGTCTTTAGCCATTTCATCTAATCTATCTAAAGGTAATATTGTATTAAAATCTAGTTGCCAAGCAGTTCTATCATACTCAACAGCAACATGTGTCATAACCAAATCACGATCATTTTTACCTATTACTCTGTGATCTCTTGCTAACCAGGAAAAGGGTCTATCACCACGTTTAGAAACGGCTGCAGTTGAAATGACGGCAACTTTTCTACTATTTTTTGGTGATGGCTTAGTCCAGTAAAAGTTCTTGATATCTGGAGGTTCAAGCCTTTCTATAAAGCCACGCCCAACAGCAGGCATATCTCTTACTAAAACCACTTTATTTTTAAACTCCCATACTAGATGTTTCTTGGAACTAAAATATCAAATTCAAAATTTTAATCAACAAATTGTTTATATTGGCGGAAGGAGCGGGAGTCGAACCCACCAAACTCATGCGATGAGTTTCAACAGATTTGAAGTCCGTGCGCCCCACCGGGGAACGTTTACCTTCCTAGTAAATAGTAACAAAAAACAAAATAAAAGCTACTTTTTTTGGATTTTTGTATCAAATAATTTTAATCCTTAAAAGGTTTAAGAATAACTCTTCCTTCTACTAATCTTTTAGTAAAACCTTTCTTATCAAAATATTCTAAAATTTCTACTGATAAATTTCGAGTTATTCCAGTAATTTGAGAAAAATTTTTAATTGTAAATTTTTCAATATTATCATTTTTAATTGTCTCTTCAAAAACAGAAACTATTTCATTAAAACAAGTTGATAGTATATATCTATTTTCATTAATTTTTATTAAATAACCAAAACTCGAAGCTTTTTTCAATGTGGGTTCTAAAACTTTTAAATCAATTCCAAGATCGGTGGAAATAGTTTTGACTTTTGGTGGTTGAAAACCATATTTTTTAAATTTTTTTTCTATATCATACCACCATGATAAATTTTTTATATTTTGTGCAAAATGTTTGGGAAAATAATATAAATTTTTATATCTTTTCATTTTTTGAGTTTTTACAGACTCATTAATAATGTTTTGTATAACAAAATCAGGAACCTTTACTTTTAAAGCATTTGACAATGAAATAAGATCTGTACCATTGTTAAAATTATGATCTTTATTTTTATATAATTCATCTAAAATCAATTTTTGTAAGTAAACCCAATTTTTTCGAAGAATTAACCACTTGTGGTGTTTATATAATTCAGCAACAACATCAATTGATCTTAATATATCCTGAAATTCGAAATTGGTTAAATTTCTAACCATTAGAAAATTTTCTAAATCTATTCCACCTATATGATGAAGAAGTAGATTATTCAAAACAACTTTTGATGATTTTGAATCAATTAATTTTAATCTTTCTAAATTTAATTTACGAATGTAAGAGTTACTACTTTTTTTTCCAAACGGATCTATAATCGATCCGCCCCCAACGGTTCGTCTAGATGATATATCTCTAATCACAAATTTGTCACCAAAAACCGCATGCACAGGCTTGTCTGTTACTAACTGAACTAATTTTTTTTCCCCAGGATTTACTGATAAATTACCTAATATAGCTATACGACAAGTAACATTTCCAGAACCTAAATATAGATGCACACATGTCCAGTGTTTAAATCTTTGTGCTTCATTTTTTAAAATTGAGAGAACTGCATATAAACGAGTAGTCAAGAAAAAGACATTTTTTGATAGTATCCAATCTCCACGGAAAATTTTTTCTATACTTATATTACGTCCAGTAATATTGAGTGCACAACGTTGTCCTTGTAATCCTATTTTACTTTTCTTACTTTGACTATGGATAGTTCTAATTTTCAGAGTATGTCCTGATGGTGAGTGTATAACTTCATCTCCTATATTAACTTTGCCAGAAACTATTGTTCCTGTAACCACTATACCGGTACCTTTAAGCAAAAATTTTCTATCAACGGATAGTCGGAAATTACCTTTAACTACTCGGTATTGATATTTGGCTGCAACTTCTTTCAAATAATTAATTAGATTATTTATTCCTTCTCTTGTTTTGATAGAGATTTGAAAAATCTTAGCTCTTGAAAAGTTGGTTTGGCTTAAAATTTCTTTAACAGAGCAAATAACATTAGATAATCTATCTTTCCCAACTTTATCAATTTTACTTAATACAACGGCACAATTTTTTACTTTAAGAAGGTGTAAAATTGATAAATGCTCCTCGGTTTGCGGCATTGGTCCATCATCAGCAGCAATAACTAATAATCCAAAATCAATGCTGGAGTATCCTGCAAGCATATTATTTATAAATTTTTTATGACCAGGGACATCTATAAAATTTAGAATTAGTCCATTTCCAAGATCACGATATGCAAAACCAAGGTCAATTGATATACCCCTAACTTTTTCATCTGGTAAGCGATCCGAATTTATACCAGTAATTGCTTCGACCAATTTAGTTTTACCGTGATCAATGTGACCTGCCGTGGCAATTATCATTAGGTCAAAAATCCTCATCCAGTTTTAAAGACTGCAACGGTTTGATAAGATCAATATCTTTTTCCAAACATCTAAGATCTAAAACGAAAGCTCCATCATTAATTCTTCCAATAACCGGAGTTGGAAGTTTTCGAAGCTTTTTAGCAAATTTCATTGGAAATAATCCATTATTTTTCTTAGTGTTTTGTTGGAAACAAATTCCAACACTAGGTATTGATAAATTAGGTAGAGCACCACTACCTATTTGACTAAAGCAATTAATAATTTTAACTTTCATTTTATGTCGAAAGAACGGCTCAATTTTTGAATAAATTCTTTCAGCTTGTTCTTTAATATCCACTTTGGTTCGATCAAGAAATCTAAGAGTTGGAATTTCTTTAATTGCTTTTTTCGGATCTTGGTAAATCTTCAGAATTGAATATAATGCTGCAATAGTGAATTTATCACAACGCATTGCTCGCTTCATAGCATTTTTATTTATTTTGTTTATAAGATCAGCTCGCCCAGCAATAATTCCACATTGGGGCCCACCCATTAGTTTGTCGCCACTAAATGTTACCAAGTCAACACCTAGCTTAAGTTTTTCATATGGTGTAGGCTCAAATTTCAAACCGATTTTTCTTAAGTCAATAGCTGTTCCACTTCCTAAATCTATGACTAATGGTAAGTTAGTTTTTTTACTCAAACTTACTAAATCTTTTTCATCAACACTTTTGGTGTACCCATTTATTGTAAAATTACTCCAATAAGCCTTAAAGATTAACCCCGTCTTGGGTTTAACTGCATCTTCATAATCACTCAAATTTGTCCTGTTGGTTGTTCCTATTTCTTTTAGTATGCAGTTTGAGCTTTTCATTATATCAGGCAACCTAAAAGAACCACCTATTTCTATGAGTTCACCACGACTAATTATTACTTCTTTACGTCTAGCAAGTGTATTTAAAACTAACATGACAGCTGCAGCATTGTTATTTACTATTGTAACTGCTTCTGCCCCTAATAGGTGACATAATTTACTTTCAATATGATATTCTCTATCCCTTCTCTTTCCAGTATCTACGTCATATTCGATGTTATAACTTGATCCTAACACCTCTTCTATTTTTTTCAGTGCTAATTTTGGAAGTAAAGCTCTCCCAAAATTTGAATGTAATATTATTCCGCTAAGGTTTAATATTGGAATTAAAGAATCTTGAGTTTGTAAATTTATATTTTTTTTCAAAAGTTTAATAATTTCTTCAACCGAAAATATCTCATTATTAATTCTGGTCTCACATTTTATCGTATTCCTATAATCAGCAAGTATGCTCCGTATAGAACTTACAACTACTAGTTGACCATACTGATCAATCAATTTTTGAACTTCTGGGAAATTTAGTATTTTGTGAACAGGAGGTATTAATGATAAATAAGATTTAACAGTTTCAGATTTTTTCATAAATTGATTATTTTTAAAAATATTTTATTTGTACATATATAAAATATCTCATTTTTTTAATATTGGGAATTGAATAAATGAATTTATAATTTCACTCTTTTTTGATTTAGAATGAATGCCCCTGTTCTTTTCTGATCTATTTTTAAAACTTTGATTCATTTTTTATTTGTTTTTGATTTTTAAATTTTTAATTATTTGAAGGAAAATGATTTAAAAATACCAGAATAATTTTTTGGATTAGGATAAGAGTAACCCCCTAGTTTGCTTGTATTTTTTTTCATCCTTATCAAACCCTCTGCCAAAATAATTGATGATGAAACTCCCTCAACTACTGGAATAGAAAACTTTTCTTCCAATTTTTCAGCAAAATCAGCCATTCCCGCACAACCTAAAATAATTGCCTCAGATTTATAGTAATTAATGGATTTTTCTATTTCTTTCTCAATACTTAACGCTGCGTTGCTATTATCATTGTCAAGTTCTAAAACTGGAATTTTAACAGATGAAACATTTACACAAATCCGATCAAACCCACGTTTTAAAAGATTATTTTTGATAATTGGAACACTAACATCAAGTGTTGTAATTACAGAAAATGTACCAGCTAAGCATGAAGCGATATGATACGAGGAATCCCCAATTCCCAACACTGGTTTATTTGTGATTGATCTAACAGCATCCAAACCAGTATCATCAAAACATCCTATTATGTAGGCATCAGCATCTTTATGTAAAAAAACTTCCTCCAAGATACCAGGAATGCAAAATACTTCATCGTAATAACCCTCTATACTTTCTGGCCCATTTTTGGGATTAGTAGCAACTATCCTTGTCCCATTAGATGCAACTTTGTTTGCGGCCGCTTCTATTCTATCAGTCATTTTTTTTGTTGTGTTAGGATTAATTATACAAATTAACATATTTGTTTCTTTCTCATCTAATTTTCTTATGCCTAAGAATATAAACTAAGGTTAAAGAAAACCCTATAACCAGAAAAGAAATGCTAGTAGTAACAGTTCCTAAAGCATATATTATAGGCGTTGTGACAGTGGTTGTTAATCCCCTTAAATCAAGAGGTAAAGTATTTGTTGCACCCATTACCTGAGATGACCTGGCTAATTCGTCGTAAGATAATGTGAAACCAAACAGTGCTATTCCAACTATACTAGGAGCTATTATCGGAAAAACCACATACCAAAATGTTTGATAAGAATTTGCACCCAAATCTCTAGAAGCTTCTTCTAAGGATTTATCAAACCTATTAAAAATAGCAAACATAATTAATAAACCAAATGGTAATGTCCAGGTTAATTGCGCACCAAATCCACTTGTATACATTCCCAAGGAAGTTTGAAAATTTTCTACTATTGATTGTATTTCAAGCATTTCTCCAAAGGTAATTATTAAACTATCAATTAACCTAAATTCTAAAGCTACCCCCAAGGATAGTACTATTGAAGGAACTATCAGGCTTGCAATAGTAGTATAAAATAGAAGATCAGAACCTAAAAATTTTTTTCTAAATGCTAATCCTGCAGATACAGAAAGTATAACTGTTAGAATCATAACAAAAATACCTAAACCTATGGATCTTCTAAAAGATGCACCAATATCAACTAACCCCGAGCCTCTCCAAAGTTCTCCAAACCAATAAAAAGAAAACCCATTCAGAGGGAAAGTTAATCCCCCAGAAGGGCCTTGAAAGCTTAATAAAATAATTGAAAATATTGGTCCGTAAAGAAATATAACAAAGGAAACAAATATTGACAAAAATATAAGAAAACCTGTTGAGCCTATTTTATGCATTTAAAGCTCCTTTCTTATATCAATAAATTTAGTCATCACAATGATGATGAAAATTGTAATCAATAATAATATTACTGAATTTGCAGCTGCTCCTGGTAACTGAAGATAGTTCATTTCAGTATTTATTATTTTACCAATTGAAGCAAGTTGTTGGCCACCCATTATACCAATGGTTAGAAAATCACCCATTACAACCGTTATTACAAATATAGACCCTATTATTATACCTGGTTTACATAAAGGTATTATAACATTTGTTATTATTTGAAATTGATTAGCTCCAGAGTCATATGCAGCTTCTATTACTTCTTTATCAATCCTTAGCATAGAATTGAAAATAGGCACAATCATGAATAATGTGTATAAGTGAACTAAAGCCAAAACAACTGAAAAACTTGAATAAAGCAACCACTCCATAGGTTCTTGTATCAGACCAAATGAAATTAATGTTTCATTTACTAAACCATTTCTTCCTAGAAGAGGAATCCACGATACCATTCGTATTACATTTGATGTCCAGAAAGGGATAGTACAAATTAAAAATAAAGTTATTTGCAGAGGTAGAGAATTTACATAAAAAGCTAGAAAATAAGCTACGCTAAACCCTAATAATAATGTTATTAACCAAGTAAAAAAACAAAAGAAAAATGTTGAAATATATGTTTTGAATGTAAGACACAATCCATCTTCAAATGAAAAACACCCCTGAAATATATAAACATAATTACCAAAAATAAAATCCGGTATTATTGAATACTCAGTGTAATCCCAAAAACTTACTATTAGAGTTAATATTAGTGGTACAACAAAATAAGCAATAAAGATCAGAGCAAAAGGTATAGCTAGCCATGAAAGTTTAGGCTGAAAAATACGTATCTTTTTTCTCAATTCTAGGTACTCGTTTAAAATTAAAAATCGGGCTGTAAATTATCTTAACAGCCCGACTTAATTATTAAAATAGTAAAAAGTTAGGATGCTACCATTTCATTCCATTTACGCACCATATACTTATTCTCGTCCATAGTTGCATTCCAGCAAGCGACGCCCCCCATTCTATCTTCATAAGAACCGCCATCTCTTTTCTCTCCAGCAGATGCTAATTTAGCACCAGTTGGACTGAGGATATCTCCTTTAGCTGCTTTACCTTCCATCCAGAATCCCCACTCATCTTCTGACATATATTGTTTTGCAGTTGGAAGCACAGCTGAATAATATCCTTGACGATTGAGGTAAGCACCAACCCATCCAGAAAGATACCAATTCACAAATTCATAAACAGCATCAGCTGTTTTCCCTTTTGTTGTTTTTGGTAAAGCAAATCCAGCAGCCCAAGCACGATAACCCTCTTTTAATGGTTGGTAAACACAATCTTTACCTTGCGATTTTACAGCAGTAATTGCTGGTGACCACATAGATTGAATTACTACCTCACCCGAAGCCATAAGGTTAACACTTTCATTAAAATCAGTCCAAAACGCTCTGAATTGACCCGCTTTTTTGGCTTCTGTAAAAATTTTCATGGTAAGATCGATTTCGTCTTTTGTCATATTTCCCTTGTCAGGATATGTATATTCACCCATAGCCTCAACTACCATTGCAGCATCCATTATACCAATTGATGGAATATTAAGAGTTGCAGCTTTCCCTTTGAACTCTGGATTTAATAATTCAGCCCATGAATTTATTGGCCTACCAATTAAATCTGGTCTAATACCAAGAGTATCTGCATTGTAAATCGTGGGGATAAGTGTTGCATATTGAGTAACATCATTCGCAAATTTCTTACCTGTGGATCCTTCAAGATACATAACTTTTGATGGTGCCGTCCCTTGAAGTCCTACCTTTTTTCCAGATGGAGTTACACCTTTTGTAAAAATTGACGTTACATTATCCCATTCTTTAATTCTTTTAGTATCCATACCTAGGATATTTCCTGATGGAACTAACTTTGGTAGACTAAAATACTCCGTATCAACTAAATCAAAACTATTTGGTTGAGTTAATACTCTTTTAGTTACCTCATCTGTAGTTACTGCAATAAACTTAACTTTCAGACCTGTATCTTCGAATAATTTCTTTTGTACTTCATCCCCCATGCTCACAGCTGTTCCAAGATACCTTAAAGTTATGGGGTCAGAAGAAATAACACTAGGTGCGTATAAAGCTGTAATAGCAGCAGCTGAAGTCCCAGCACCCAATTTTAACATTTTTCTTCTAGAAATAGTTGATAAATTTTTAGATTTCATCTTTTCCTCCGTTGTTTTAATTAATGACATCTTAATAAGATAAATGACTTGATTTTAACCAGTTTTGTTTTTAGAAATATGATAAATAAGGATAGTAACAGCTAATAATGATTAAAAAAAGAGCAAAAAATTTATTTTGCTGATTATTTGACTAGAAAGTTAAAGATTTTCTTTTAAGAATTACTTTAACTTTTGTTATAGAGATTGCTAATAAAAATAAATTAATAACGGATTATAATGAAGAATGAACTTGAATTAATAAATGTCAAAAAATCTTATGGTAATTTTGATGCAATTCATGGAATAAATTTAAAAATCAAAGAAGGCTCCTACTGTTGCCTTCTTGGTCCTTCAGGTTGTGGAAAAACTTCATTACTTAGAATGATTGCTGGTCACGAAGAAATTAGTGAAGGAGAAATCTACCTTGGATCTTCAAGATTAAACGAACTTCCTCCTTCAAAAAGAGGAACTTCAATGATGTTCCAAAGCTATGCATTATTCCCTCATTTAAAGGTAATAGATAATGTATCTTTTGCATTAAAAATTATGGGGGTATCTAGAGAAAAGCGAAATAAAACTGCTTTGAAATATGTTGAGATGGTTCAGATGCAGGGATATGAAGATCGTTTCCCTGATCAACTATCTGGCGGTCAAAAACAAAGAATAGCACTTGCAAGAGCTTTAATTACTAAACCAAGTGTCTTACTTCTTGATGAACCTTTATCTGCTTTGGATCCTGCACTTAGAGTTTTGATGAGAACAGAACTAAAACAAATGCAAAGAGAACTTAATATTACCTTTATACATGTTACCCATTCACAAGAAGAAGCACTTGCACTTGCATCAATTGCTGTAGTTATGAATGAAGGAAAAGTAGAACAAATTGATAACCCTTTAACTATATTTAACAAACCTAAAAGCGCCTTTGTTTCAGAATTTGTTGGTGGTCATAATATTATCTCAATAGGAAAAAAAATGTTCTCTTTAAGAACTGATAATATTGTATTAGAACATATTAGTAGCAAAATAAAAAACAATGCTGAGAAAATGAATATTTCAGATATTGAGTTTCAAGGAAGTAGTGTAAAAATTATTTTAAATAACTCAAAATATAAACATTTCAATGTAACAATGAGTGATTCTGAATTTTTTTCAAAAGATTTAAAAATAAGAGATGAAGTATCTTGTTCGTGGAACTTGAGTAATTTACATGAACTCCAATAAATTTAAATACCTAAATTATATTACTGATCCCCTAGCAGAAATACCACCATCTATAGTTACAATCGTACCAGTTATATAGCCTGCTAGTGGAGAAGCAAGAAAAGCACATAGATCTGCAACTTCTTTGACAGTTGCAGGCCGTTTGCCAGGATAATGATCATAGAGTTCTTCCCATCTAGTTTCATCACCAAGTATGTCAATTGCTTTACGCTTCATTATTTTTAACATTCTATCTGTTGCAACAGGTCCAGGATTAACCCCAATTATCCTAACACCATGATTAAGACTTCTTCCACCTAATGCTTTTGTAAAAGACATAAGTGCTGCATTTCCAGTAGATCCAGCAAAATATGCTGCATCCCAGTTCTCTCCAGAATTTCCAATTACATTTATTATTACACCTTCTGTCCCTTTTCGTTTTTTCCAAAATGCTCTCGATAAGGAGATATAACCAAATACTTTTAAATCAAAACCTTTTCTTATAGCTTCATCTGATACTTCTTCTATATCACCTGCAGGAATATCACCTGCATTATTTATTAGTATGTCATATTCACCAGCGTTAGAATCTAATTCATGCATAGACTTACTAGAGCTTAAATCGGCCTGATGCACTTTCACTGAGATATCAAAACTACTTTTTAATTCATTACTCAAAATCTGCATTGCTTTTCCATCTCGTGCAGCAAGATGCAAGTTACAACCTTCAGCAGCTAAAACTTTAGCTAAACCAGCACCTATCCCCTTTGATGCACCTGTAATTAATGCAGTTTTACCTTTTAGCTGCAAATCCATAATACAAAAACCCCTTTTAATTATACAATAATTAAAATACTGTACATTATTTAATATGTTTATTAAATGTTTGGCTAGCCCTTTTTTTTTAATTGTTGTACAAAAATTTAAATATTAAAAATTTTCTAAAATATATTATTTAAAAAAAATGAAATTATGAATATTCACCAAACTATTATAAAGAAAAATACGCGAACAGAAATCCTATTATCCGAGATAGAAAATATGATAATCAATGGATCTATGATGCCAGGCGAACGATTAGATGAAACGATACTAGCAAAAAAATATGGAGTATCAAGAACTCCTGTACGTGAAGCAATACGTGCTTTAACTGCAATTGGATTAGTCCAAAATTCTGGAAGACAAGGCGCTAAAGTTGCACAAATATCAATATCAATACTAATTGAAATGTTTGAACTGATGGCTGTTTTGGAAGGTATGTGTGCAAAATTAGCTGCAAGACGTGCAACAGAGGATGAACTTAAAGAAATGTATGCTACACATAAATTGTTGGAAAAAACTTTTAAAACTGGAAATCATAAAGAATTTTATGATGTAAATTTGAAATTTCATGATCAACTATATAATGCATCCCATACACAATATTTAGCAGAAGAAACATTACGCCTAAGAAGACGTCTTTCTCCATATAGAATGCGAGTAACTTTTCAACCTGGTCGTATGCGTGCAACACTTGGAGAACACTTAGAAATTTTAAAAGCTATTAGTCAAGGTAATAGTCAAAAAGCAAAAGATGCTGCAAAATCTCACCTGCGACTCATAGGAAGTGACTTAGAGGATTTCATTGCTTCAGTTTCGAGCACATTGAAGAATTAATTATTAAATAATTTAGATAGCAATGGAAATTAATCAAAAAATACGGATAGGAATGCTTACACCATCTTCAAACTCTATTGTTGAACCTTGGTGCTATAAGATAATAGGAACTATAGAGAATGCTTCGGTGCATTTCGGAAGAGTTGAAGTATTATGGATTGATGATGATACAGCTAGCTTGTCACAATTTTATGATGAAAATATGATCAAAGGCTTTGATTTATTGTCTCATGTAAAACCAATGGTTTTAGGATGGAATGGTACTTCTGCATCATGGCTTGGTTTAGAACGAGATAGAGCTTTAATTGATGTAATAAAAAAAAGAACTGGTTGTCGAGTTGTTACATCTACTTTATCAATTATAGCGGCTCTTAAGGAGTTAAATATAAGTAGAATTGGGCTTGTAACACCTTATGTTACTTCTATTCAGAAAAAAATAATTAATAATTTTGAGTTAGAGAAGTTGGAATGTGTTTCTGAGAGACATTTTAACATGACAGATAATTTTAGCTTTGGAGAAGTTTCTGAATCTAAAATAGCAAATGCTGCAGAAGATGTTATTTCAGAGGGAGCTGAAGCTGTAATCATTTTATGCACCAATTTAGCAGGCGCAGGTATTGTTTCCACTTTAGAAAAAAGAACTGGTGTACCGATATTAGATAGTATCGTTTTAACAATATGGGGCGCTTTTAGATCAATAGGACTAAATACAAATCCTCTTTCTAATTGGGGGCCAGCCATTTCAAAATTAACAAGTAAATAATTTGCTTATAATTTACAACAATGATTTTTTTTTAAGCTAAATTAATATTAATTAATAAAATTTCTAATTTAATGTTGTAAGAATATGCAATTAATTATATTTTGAATACATTAGATAATATAAAGAATGCATTATTGGGCCTTGCATTCATTTTTATACAGGCAATCATTCATCAATAGGCCCCATTATAATGGAGTTAAAAATGGTTTACTTTATAAGAAAACTACAGGCTACGGTTGCCTTCATTATCAGCTTTATTACAATAAGTTCAATAGCTTATGCAGATGATGTAATTACATTTGCAGAAGCTGATACTATAACCGGTGAAAGCTTAATAAATTTAATTGCTTTTGAGAGAGCAAAAGCTCGTGGAGTAAAAGCAGAAGCAATTTCTCTTCAGTCTGATGATCTAGTATTTCAGGCAGTTTTAAATGGACAAGTAGAAGTAGGTGTAGGTTCAGCTTACGCTGCTATGCAAACACTAGGGGCCAATGCACCAGTTAGAAATTTTTATCAACTAAAAAAACTTGGTTTTCTTTGTGTTGTTAACAAAGATAAAGTAAAAACTTGGCAAGATTTAGATGGGAAGCCAATAACCATACATGCTCGCGGTTCAGGAACAGAAGCAATATCTTACTACATGGAAAAAGTTCATAACATTAAATTCTCTGAAATGAGTTTTGTTCCGGGTTCAGAAGTTCGTGGTGTTGCCTTAATGAAAGGAACAATTGACGCAACATTCTTAGATATAACAAATACAAGACTTGTACTTGCAAAGCATCCAGAAAAATTTAAAATTTTAGATCTTGGAGATGTTGATGGATCTGATAGCCTTTTATTTGCAAGATCAGATTTTTTAAAAGAACGCGCTGGTGATATGCAAATTCTTCTTGAAGAACTAATGCGATCTGCTCGTGAAATTAATGCAGACCCAACTTTACCAGCTAGATTACGTGAAGAAATGGGTCTTCTCCCTGATTTACCACAAGAACTTGTGGATGAAATCACACCATATTTCGAAACTGCAGTTAAGCAAGGAATGTTTGCAGAAGACGGTGGGGGCTTACCTGCTGCTCTTGGAGATTTTGACTTCCTAGTAGCATCTGGAGGACTAAAGGGACCAGCATCTAATTTAGATCCAGATAATTTTTGGAACTTCCAACTTTTGGAAAAGGCCAAAGCAGCTTTAAACTAGAGTTTGGCTGAAAAAATTTACTGTGGCAGAATATTCTGCCACAGCTTCTTCGACAGAAATAGGAGCCAACTTTTTGGAAAAATCTAATAGCGATTCCCAAGCATCAATTAGTTCTGAAGAAAATACCATAAAAGCTAATAGTAAAAATAATTTACTGATATGGAGAGTATTTTCTTTTTTTATTGTGTTTTCAATTTGGGAATTAGCAGGTAGAGCAGACATAAGTATTGCTTTTCCTCCATTTAGTAAAGTTTTAGTTGCATTTGTAGAAATGATTTTTTCTGGTGAGTTTTTTGTTGCCTATGCAGATAGTTTACCTCCACTTCTTACAGGCCTTTTTATAACCATTATTGGTGGAGTTATTATAGGAATAAGTATTGGGTTAGTTAGAAGCGCTGAATGGTTTATTATGCCATTACTTATAATATTTCAAACTGCTCCTGTTTCTGCACTTATTCCTATGCTAACTTATATTTATGGAATAAGTGATACGTCAAAAATAGTTGCTATTGTCATTTTAGGTATGCCACTAGTTGCTCTAAATTCTTATAAAGGTATTCAAGCAACTAACCCATCACTATTGGAAATGTCAAAAAGTTTTCTAGCATCACGACTTGATACAATACTTTTTGTAATACTTCCATCTGCTCAAAAAATGATATTTGCCGGTCTCCGACTAGGTATATCCGGTGCATTCATCGGAATTGTTCTTGCAGAACTACTAATTACACCCACGGGTATTGGAGATCTTATAACTTACAACAGATTTATTGCACGCTATGACAAAATGTTTGCAACAATTGTTTCAATACTGGCGATAGCTGGTTTGACTTTAAGTCTTATGCGAGTATTTGAAGATTGGCTCTTTCCATCAGAAAAAAATAGTTAAATATATTTAGGAAAAAAGTAATGAAAACTGGTAATGATACAAATGAAATAATCTTAAATACTGAAGGTATTGGAGTAACTTATCAAGAGTCTATTATTGCCCTAAAAAATGTTTCTCTTAATGTACCTGCTGCAAAGCTCACAGCTATTTTAGGTCCAAGTGGTTGTGGAAAAACGACTTTGCTAAAAGTAATAGCAGGACTTATCGAACCTACTGCAGGAACTGTCAAAGTTCGTGGGAAAGAAATTGCTGGTCCTGGTCCTGACAGAGCACTTGTATTTCAAGACTTTGCTTTACTTCCATGGGCGACAGTTTTACAAAATGTTGGGTTTGGTCTAAGAGCTAGAGGTGTTTCCCAAAAAGAAAGAGAAGAAACTTCATTACACTACATAAAAGAAGTAGGACTTCTAGGATTTGAAGATAAATATCCTCATCAGCTATCAGGTGGTATGAGACAAAGGACAGGACTAGCACGTGCGCTTACAGTTAATTCAGATATACTATTAATGGATGAACCTTTTTCTGCAGTCGATGAACAGATGAGAAGAAAGCTACAAGAGGATTTGCTCAATCTATTAAAAATAGAGAGCAAGACTGTAATTTTTGTAACTCACTCAATTGAAGAGGCTGTATACCTCGCTGATCAAGTTGTAATTCTCTCAGGTAGGCCTGGCTCCATTGCAGATATTGTATATCCGGAAATTGATAGGCAGGGTGAAATTGATTTAATTAGACGTCAACCCAGATATATGGAACTCGTTGATGAGATTTGGAGTAGTTTAAAGCGTTATGTTGAATAGTGATCCTAGAAAAAAAAGACCTCTAATGAATTTTTTGTTTTTTAGTAGACTTATGCGAAGATCTCCTTTTTGGTCGTTGATCTTTTGGGCAATGGTATGGGAATTAGTTGGACAAATGGGCTGGATGACACTTCTGCCCCCTTTATCAGAGATCTGGTTTGCATTTGCAGAAATGTTTGAACAAACTGCTTTTTGGGATGCATTTGCAATGACTGCAAGAACATTTAGCATCGGTCTTGGTCTTTCAATTGCTGTAGGAATACCAGTCGGAATTTTAATGGGGATTAGCAATAGAGCTGATAAAATTTTATCATTGTGGGTAAACCTATTTCTTTCGGCACCAATAACTGCCGTGATACCTGCTTTGATGCCGATATTGGGCATTGGTGATGCAACTGTTATTGCTACTGTTATTCTATTTTCAATATGGGTTGTGATAATTGATACTCAGGCCGGAGTAACACATGTAAAGGATTCATTAGTAGAAATGGGAAGGATCTTTGGCTGTTCACGTTGGAAAATCATTTTCTGGATTATAATTCCATCAGCTATGCCTGAAATCATTACCGGTATTCGTCTTTCAGTAGTAAGAGCTGTAAAAGGTGTAATTGTAGGACAAATTGTAATTGCACTTATTGGATTTGGTGGTCTATTCAATACCTACCTATCTTACTTTTTAATGGAACGATTTTGGGGATTAATAATTGTCGTATTCATTATGTCATTTACTATCATTGGCTTAGTTGAGATGTTAGAAAGACGAATAGCCTTTTATGCAAGAACAAGGTAATAATAGTGATCATAAAATGTTATTATTTATAAAAAA
>CAJWIX010000035.1 GCA_913042175.1 uncultured Flavobacteriales bacterium | reverse complement strand
AAGTAGAAATCCAGATATAAATTTTGCTGTAACAATCTGCAAATCTGAAAGTGGTTTTGTGGCTAATAACTCAATTGTTCCAGTACGCTTTTCTTCGGCAAATAGCTTCATAGTAAAGCTTGGAATAAGAATGAGGTAAATGTATGGAGTCAATTTAAAGAATGGTATCAATGAAGCTTCTCCTAAATTTAAAATATTGAAATTTCCAGGAATTAACCATAAAAAAGTTCCAGTGATGATAAGAAAAACTATTATGGTAATAAATCCAATAATAGAGCTCAGGTAGGAACGAATTTCTTTAAAAATTAGTGATTTCATTTACAATGCAAACATAATTATAAGGCATTAAATGACAATTTTATACCTATAATTTTTAAAAGATTAACATTTATTACCTAAAATAAAATTTTAACCACTTTGGTAATGACTATTCTTGAATATATTTGTTCAGATGAAAATTGATTTGTCTTTAGTAATACCACTCTTCAATGAAGAGGAATCTTTATCAGAACTGGCCAACTGGATTAAAGAAGTTTGTGAAAAACATGATATTTCATATGAAATTCTTTTTATTAATGATGGGTCAAATGATAGCTCATGGGATGTTATTTCTGGTTTGTCAAATACCAATTTACAAGTTAAAGGAATATCTTTCAGAAGAAATTACGGGAAATCTGCTGCACTTAACGTAGGTTTTGAACATGCCAGAGGTAGTGTTGTGATTACTATGGATGCAGATTTACAAGATTCACCAGACGAAATACCATCATTATATAAAATGATAAAGGATGATGGTTATGACATTGTATCTGGTTGGAAAAAAGATAGAAAAGATCCCCTCTCAAAAACAATTCCAACTAAACTGTATAATGGTGTAACCAGAAAAGTTTCCGGTATTAAATTACATGATATGAACTGTGGGCTAAAAGCATATAAACAAGATGTAATTAAGAATATTGAGGTATACGGAGAGATGCACAGGTATATTCCTCTAATAGCTAAATGGGCTGGATTTCAAAATATTACAGAAAAACCAGTAGTTCATTACCCAAGAAAACATGGAGTTACGAAGTTTGGATTAGAACGATTTATTTTTGGATTTTTAGATTTGTTTAGCATTACTTTTATGGGTAAATATGGAAAAAGACCCATGCACCTTTTTGGTAGTCTTGGAACACTGATGTTCATTATAAGCATTGCATTTCTGACTTACATGGGAATTGACAAACTATTTCTCAACAAAGGGGCAAAATTAATAGCAAATAGAACAGAATTCTATATAGCATTAACAGCACTTATTTTAGGTGTTCAATTGTTCTTAGCTGGATTTATTGGAGAAATGATTTCTAGAAGCTCACCAAAAAGAAATATCTATCAGATAAGAGATAAAGTCAATATTAATGAGTAAAATCGTAATTGTAGGTCCTGCTCATCCACTAAGAGGAGGAATTGCTGACTTGAATGAAGCTTTTGCAGAATCGTTGATTGATGCTGGACATCAAGTAACAATCGTTTCTTTCAAACTCCAATATCCAAGTATTTTATTTCCAGGAAAAACACAATACAGGGTAAATAGAGAGAAGCATTTTTCATTTGAAATAAAACACCTTATTAACTCTATTAATCCTATTTCATGGATTAAAACTTATAAGTATATTTTAAACTTAAACCCAGACAAAGTATTTATTCGTTTTTGGATGCCTTTTTTTGGACCATGTTTAGGTTACATAGCAAAAAGATTAAAAGGTAAAGGTGTAGAAGTTTGCGCAATAGTAGATAATGCTATACCTCATGAAAAAAGATTTGGAGATATAAAATTAGTGAGATACTTTATTAATCATTGTTCAATGCTTTTTACTTTAAGTAATAAAGTAGCTGACGAAATAAATTCAATTAATCCCTCAGCTAAAGTTAAAACACTGTTTCATCCAGTTTACAACACATTCGGGGAGAAGCCCAAAAAAGAAGATGCACTAAAATTGTTAAATATCCAGGATGGGAAATATATTTTATTTTTTGGCTTAATAAGGAAATACAAGGGATTAGACTTGGCTATAGAAGCTATGAGTCATCCCAAAATAAGAGAAATGAAAATAAAACTCATTATAGCTGGTGAATTTTATGAAGATAAAACCAAATATGAGCAATTGATTAATGAACTTAAATTGGAGAACATTCTCATATTTGATCACTTTATACCCAAAAAAGATGTTCCCAGTTACTTTGAAGTAGCTGATTTAATTATACTACCATATATTACTGCAACTCAAAGTGGTATTACACAATTAGCTATCAATTATGAAAAACCTATGATAGTAAATGATGTAGGTGGTCTACCAGAAGTAGTTAGTCACAATGAAGATGGTTTAGTATCAGCTCCTAATTCATCTAATATTTCAAAGCATATTATTGAATTTTTCAGTAATGAAGAGTTAAGGAAAAAGATAAATAATGGCGTAAAATTAAAAGCTGATCAATATTCTTGGGAAAAATTTAATCAAGAAATTTTAAGTTAAATTTCACCATATTATACCCTTTTTATAGTGTTTTTTTACATATACAGAGTTAGCAGAAATGCTAATTATTCTTATTTTACAAGGAATTTATTTTAGTATTAATTAAAATTAAGTTTTGAAAATAGGTGTTCCAAAAGAAATAGCTGCTCATGAAACAAGAGTTGCTATAACTCCAACAATTGTAAAACAATTTACGAAAAATGGATTTCAAGTTTTAGTTGAAAAAAATGCTGGTGAAGGTTCTAATTTCACTGATGAAAACTATATCGAAGCAGGAGCTGTTATAGCTTCTAGAAAAGATGTTTACGAATCAGATGTTGTAACACAAATTAATCCACCAGACTTAGCAGATGTTAAAATCATGAAGCAAGGCAGTGTTTTGATTTCATTACTTTTTGCATCATCAAACCCTACATTGGTAAAGGCATGCGTTGATCAAAAAATTTCTACTTTTTCATTGGATGCTATTCCAAGAACCTCTCTTGCACAAAGCATGGATGTTTTAAGTTCACAAGCTAACCTTGCTGGTTATAAAGCGGTGATATTAGGTGCATCTAAAATGGGAAAAATATTTCCAATGTTGATGACGTCAGCTGGAACTATTAAACCTTCAACTGTTGTAATTTTTGGTGCTGGAGTTGCTGGATTACAAGCTATAGCAACAGCCAAAAGATTAGGTGCAAATGTTTGGGTGTCAGATATAAGACCAGAAACCAAAGAGCAAGTTGAGTCCTTAGGAGGTAAATTTATTGAAGTAAAAGGAGATGACTCTATAAAATTAGAAGGCGGCTATGTAAAAGGAGTTTCTGATGATTTCTTAAAGAAACAACAAGAAGCTGTTTTAGAAAAGGTAGCAGATGCCGATCTTGTCATTACAACAGCACTAATACCCGGTAAAAAGGCTCCATTAATCATTTCTGATGAAATGCTTTCAAAGATGAAGTCAGGTGCAGTTATTGTTGACATGGCCGTATCACAAGGAGGTAATTGTCAAAGCAGCGAACTCAATAAAACTGTTTTAAAAAATGGTATTAGTATTGTTGGAGAAGGAAATCTACCTGGAACATTACCAATCAATGCTAGTGAATTATTTGCCAAAAATGTATTAAACTTTATGTTACACCTTACTGAGGAAAGTAAGTTTAAATGGGATAACGAGGATGAAATAACAAATGGTTCATTACTTATAAAAGAAGGCAATATTTTACAAGACTACCTCAAAGATGTTAATAGTCTTCAAGAAGTTAATTTAAATTAAAAACAATGGAAATAATACTCAGTTTTATAAATGATAATATAGAAATGATATACGTCATTATATTATCTATAATTCTTGGAATACAAGTTATAGAAAGTGTTCCAGCAGTGCTACATACACCTCTAATGAGTGGTGCAAATGCAATTCATGGTGTTGTAATTATTGGAGCTATAATAATTATGGGTAAAGCTGACCCTTCAAATACATTAGCCTTGGTATTGGGTTTTATAGCTGTAGTACTTGGAACATTGAATGTGGTAGGTGGATTTGTAGTTACTGATAGAATGCTTGAAATGTTCAAAAAGAAATCTCCAAAGAAATAGATATGGGCACTTACACATTAGAAATATGCTATTTAATTGCATCTATTTGTTACATAGTTGGATTAAAAATGATGGCTGGTCCAAAAACAGCAAGAAACGGAAACTTACTTGCAGCAGGAGGAATGACTTTAGCCATTTTTGCTACCATATTCCTCTACCAATACGAAATTGATAACGAAAGTAAAAGCCTAGGCAATTATTATTGGGTATTTGGAGGAATTATTGTTGGTACAATTGCAGGTTGGTTAGCTGCGAAAAAGGTTCAAATGACTGCTATGCCTCAAATGGTGTCCCTATTTAATGGAATGGGTGGTGCGTGTGCTGCTTTGATTGCCTTGGTAGAATTTCCTGATGCATTAGAACACATGCATGAACACTGGAATGTGTTATTTATGTCAACTATATTATGTGGTTTGGTCATTGGAAGTACTTCATTTTCAGGAAGTATGATAGCCTACTTAAAACTCAATGGAAACCTAAAAAAAGATATACGCTTACCATTTTACAACATAATAAACACCATCTTAATAGTTGGAATAATCGGACTAACAATTTGTTTAGCCGGAGGACATATACCTGATGTAAATGAATTTACATTTTGGGCATGGATTCTTTTGGCAGGTGCAACTATTTATGGAATTATGTTTGTTCTGCCTATTGGAGGTGCGGATATGCCAGTTGTCATTTCCTTACTTAACTCTTTTACAGGTATGGCAGCTATGTTTGGAGGATTTTTATATAACAACATGGCTATGTTAACAGGCGGTATTTTAGTGGGGTCTGCAGGTACAATACTTACTGTTGTAATGTGTAGAGCCATGAATAGGTCGCTTTCTAATGTTATTTTTGGTGCTTTTGGAACAGGTGGAAGTGCAAAAGCTGCTACATCTAGTGGAGAGCAAAAATCTTATAAAGAAACTAACTCTTCAGATTTAGCAGTGCTATTAAACTATTCTTCAAAAGTAATTATTGTTCCTGGTTACGGATTGGCTGTTGCTCAAGCTCAACATGTTGTGAATGAAATGGAACAAATATTAAATGATAGGGGTGTGGAAGTTAAATATGCTATACATCCAGTTGCTGGAAGAATGCCAGGACACATGAATGTGCTTCTTGCAGAAAGCAATGTTGAATATGAGAAATTAGTTGAAATGGATGATATTAATCCTGAATTTTCAACTTGTGATGTAGTTATAGTTTTAGGTGCAAATGATGTTGTTAATCCAGCTGCTAAGGAAGACCCAAGTTCACCTATATATGGCATGCCTATTTTAAATGTTGAAGATGCTAAAACTACAATAGTCAACAAAAGAAGTATGAATGTAGGTTATGCAGGAATTGACAACGATCTTTTTTACAGAGACAAGACAAACATGTTATTTGGAGATGCAAAAAAGGTATTGACTGAAATTGTTGGAGAACTAAAAAATTTATAAAAAAAAAGGGCCAATCTAAATCAGCCCCTTTCTTTCAAAAGTTATTTACATTTTATTTTTTTAAAAATAAAATTTCTTTTGCTATTATTTCAGTAATGTAATTTTTACGCCCTTCCAGATCATCATATGTCCTGTGATTTAGTTTACCATCTACGCATATTTCTTGACCCTTTGAGACATATTGACTAATCATTTTAGCTAATCCATTCCATGCAATGATTTGATGCCAAATAGTCTCTTGATTTTTTTCACCATTTTTATTGTAGCTAACTTCATTTGTAGCTAATGAAATTTTGGTATATACATGACCGTTTTTGGTTTCTTCTAGTGATGGTTTAGCGCCTACGTTCCCTATTAATTGTACTTTGTTTCTTAAATTATTCATATGTGTTAAATTATAAAAGTTAATAATGGTGTCATTTTCCGGAATCGACATGGCAAAGAAAAACACCAAAAAAAATGTAATTGTAACTTTAACTAATTAACATTCGAATAAAAACGTTTAAAAATGGATATGTAACTAAATCACTGTGGTTTAGCTCTTTTCCAACGATGGTGACTCCATAGCCAATATGGTGGATTGTCATTAATATTTGACTCTAATTTTTTAGCAAAATCTGTAATAATAAACCCATGTTCTTTATTTTTAGGCTGGTCTGTAATTAATTCAAAATGTACTGTATAGTAACCTCTTTTAATTTTTTCAATATGAACATAGATTACTGGGAAATCATAATCTTTTGCATATTTTTCAGCTCCAAATAAAAAACCTGTATCTTGATTTAAAAAGGTAGTCCAATATGCATTTTTGACATTTGAAGGGCTTTGATCTGATCCAAATATAATGGCTTTAGGAGATTCACTTTCCAACTCAAAATATTTTTTAGTTAGTTTCATTGGTATTAAGTTAAGTCCATACTTACCTCTTGTTGACCTCATTTTTTTATCATAAAAGGAACTTTTTAATGGTTTATAAATGGCAAATAATTGGTGATTCAAGTATAGTGGACAAGCTTGTGCAGTGATTTCCCAATTATTGTAATGACCACCTACTAAAATGACATTTTTCCCATCTTTAATGTAATTATTAACTAATTCTGGATTAGACATGGTTAATCTTTTGGAAATTTGATTCTTTTTGATGGTAAAACCCTTTAAGTTTTCAATAATTAAATCACAAAAATGAGTGTAAAACTTATTGTATATATCATTTATTTCATCAACATTCTTTTCCGGAAAAGATCTTATAATATTTCCTTTGATAATTCTTTTTCTGTATCGAAATATGTTTTTCAAAATAAAGCACAATAAATCTGAAATTCCATACAAAATAAAATAAGGTAACTTGGATAAAGGATATATTATGATATAGTATATGATGTGAGGCATGAATTTGTATATTTCGAGGCAAATATAATTTTATCTATTAGACTATAATAAATTATTAAAACAGATAAAAAACATAAAGTTAAAAATGTCACTGTAATAGATAATTACGATTCTTTTACATATAACCTTGTACATTATTTAGAAACTATTGTAGAGGAAGTCATTACTGTTAGGGTAGACGAATTAAAAGATGAATATTTTAATACTACAAAACATTTATTAATTTCTCCTGGACCTGGATTACCTCAAGATTATCCTAATCTTCATAAAATATTAGATCGTTATCATTTATCACATTCTATTTTAGGTGTTTGTTTAGGTCATCAAGCTATAGCTACCTATTTTAAAAATCCACTAGAAAATTTAAAATTGGTTAAACATGGTGTATCTAATGAACTTAATGTAATAGATGACCAATGTTTATTTAAAAATTTGCCTGTAAAATTTCAAATTGCACATTACCACTCATGGAATGTCAAAACTGTTAATGAAGAGCTTATAATTAGTGCAATAGACGAGGAAAATGAAATCATGGCATTTCGCCATAAAACACTTCAGATATTTGGCATTCAATTTCATCCTGAAAGTGTATTAACAGAACATGGATTAACTATTTTAAATAACTGGTTAAGTCTTTAAATTTTAATACCTTAAAATTGAGAACGATATTTATAGAATAAGTTTACTTTTGCAAAATAGTTTTTTGCTAACATGAATATTTCCAAAACGTACGATCCATCTAAAGCTGAAGAAAAGTGGTACAACAAATGGGTTAATGCCGGTCTATTTAAGTCATTGCCCGATGATAGAGAACCTTACACGATAGTCATCCCACCTCCAAATGTTACTGGCGTATTGCACATGGGGCACATGCTTAACAATACAATTCAAGATGTTTTGGTAAGAAGAGCAAGAATGCAAGGTAAAAATGCTTGTTGGGTACCAGGCACAGATCATGCTTCCATTGCTACTGAAGCAAAAGTTGTTCAAAAACTGAGAGCAGAGGGAATTAAAAAGAGTGACTTAACAAGGGATGAATTTCTTGAGCATGCATGGGATTGGACTCACAAACATGGTGGAATAATCTTGGAACAGCTTAAAAAATTAGGTGCATCTTGTGATTGGGACAGAACAAAGTTTACAATGGATAAAGATTACTATGATGAAGTAATAAACGTCTTTTGTGATCTATTTGAGAAGGGATACATATATAGAGGAGAACGAATGATTAATTGGGATCCTGAAGCAAAAACTGCTCTTAGTGATGAGGAAGTATTTTATAAAGAAGTAAATTCTAAACTCTATTTTGTTAGATACAAAATTAAAGACAGTGATGATGAATGGATTCAAATTGCAACCACAAGACCAGAAACTATTCTTGGAGACTCAGCTATTTGTATTAATCCAAACGATCCTAGATATAAACACTTGGCAGGTAAGGAAGTTTTGGTTCCACTAATTGACAGAACCATACCAATTATATTTGATGATTATGTTGACATGGATTTTGGAACAGGGTGTTTAAAAATCACACCTGCACATGACCCTAATGATTATGAAATAGGAAAAAAACACAATCTGGAAGTAATCAACATCTTAAATTCTAACGGAACACTTAATGAAAATGCCCAATTGTATATTGGTGATGATCGCTTTGAGGTCAGGAAAAAAATAGCTTTAGAACTTCATAATACTGGTTACCTCATTAAAGAGGAAGATCATATTAATAAAATTGGATTTTCAGAACGAACAGATGCTGTTATTGAACCACGTTTATCATTGCAATGGTTTTGTGCGATGGAGGAATTAAGCAAACCAGCTTTAGACCATGTTATTGATAATACAGTTCAATTTTATCCTGAGAAATTCAAGAACACCTATAAGCATTGGATGGAAAATATAAGAGACTGGTGCATATCACGTCAATTATGGTGGGGACATCGTATACCAGCTTATTATTATGGAGACGGTAAAGAAGAATTCGTTGTAGCGCCATCTCTCGAAGAAGCATTAACTAAAGTCAATAAAAACTCAGAAAAAATATACAAAGCCGAAGATTTAACTCAAGATGAAGATGTAATGGACACTTGGTTCTCATCTTGGATTTGGCCTATTGCTGTATTCAATGGTTTTAAAGACAATGCCGAGATTGACTATTACTATCCTACTAATGATTTAGTAACTGCACCTGAGATCATGTTTTTTTGGGTTGCTAGAATGATAATCTCTGGATATGAATACAAAGAATTACCTCCCTTTAAGAATGTATATTTTACAGGAATAGTTAGGGACAAATTAGGAAGGAAAATGTCCAAGTCACTTGGTAATAGTCCAGACCCTTTAGAATTAATTGAAAAATATGGTGCAGATGGTGTTAGAGTAGGAATGTTATTATCATCTCCTGCTGGAAATGATTTACTTTTCGATAGTAATTTATGTGAGCAAGGAAGAAATTTTACCAATAAAATTTGGAACTCATTTAGGTTAATTTCATCCTGGTCTGTAAGTACTGAAATTGAACAAGAAGAGTCATCTAAAGTTGCCTTAAAATGGTTTAAATCTAAACTGAAAACAAACTTAGATTCCATTAATGAATCATATGGTAAGTTTAGAATTTCTGAAGCTTTAATGTCAACCTACAAAACTGTATGGGATGATTTCTGCTCTTGGTATCTAGAAATGATTAAACCAGCATATGGGCATCCAATTGATCAAAAAACATATGATGAAACACTTCATGTTTTTGAAGAAATCCTAAAGCTTGTCTATCCATTTACTCCATTTATCAGTGAAGAAATTTGGCAACTCATTGAGAAAAGAAAAGAATCAACTTTCATAGTGAATGAAAAGTGGCCCGATTTTAAAAATGTAGACCATAATATTCTTGAAGAATTTATCATTTTCAAAGAGGTTGTTTCAGGAATTAGAAATGTAAGAAAGCATAACAATATTGCGTCAAAAGTATTGTTAGATTTAAAACTAAAGGTAAACAATGAATGGAAGAGTCAATTTAATTCTTTAATAATTAAGCTTGGTAATATTGCAGAAATTGAAGAAGTAGATGAATCAATAAAAGGTTCAAATTCATTTGTCGTTAACAATAATGAGTTTTTCATTCCTTTTAACAAGGGAATAGATGTTGAGGCTGAAATGGTTAAAGTCAGAACAGAATTGGAAGATAAAAAAGGTTTTCTTAAAAGCGTAATGGCTAAAGTAAACAATGAAAAATTCATGTCCAATGCACCAGAAAAAGTCGTTCAATTAGAGCTGAAAAAGAAAAATGATGCAGAGAGTCAAATCAAAATTCTAGAAGATAGATTAACAGAGTTATCTTCACTATAGTTTAAGTATTGAAAAACATTCTTTTTTTAAGTTCATGGTATCCTAGTAGAGTACACACAACACTTGGAAATTTTGTGCAGTATCACGCAAAAGCTGTAGCAAGAAATAATAATATCCATGTATTGTATATAACACCTGATGATAACATAAATGGTTACGAAATAGTTCATAATAAAATAGATGATTTAGATACCACAATAGTATATTTTAAAAGAGGTTTAATTAAATATCTTAATTACTGGATTGCATTTAAAAAAGGATTAAGATTTGTATCAAAAGAGTTTAACTATGATCTAGTTCATATGAACATTATGCACCCTGCAATCTGGCAAGCATTATACTTAAAATGGAAATACAAAAAACCATATATAGTTTCAGAAAATTGGCATGGATTTCAGAATATTAAAGAAGAAAAAATATCATTTTTTAAAAGACATCTAATTAAACTTGGATTTAAGCATGCTTTTTCAATTTGTCCCGTATCAAACCAATTGAAAGAGGGGATGATTAAAAATGATTTAAAAGCCAATTTTAATATCATTCCAAATGTTGTTAATACTGATATTTTTAGTCATAAAAAAAGGACTGTAGAGGACTGTTTTAAATTTTTACATGTATCTACTCTAGATAATGACATTAAAAATATTACGGGAATAATCAATGCTTTTTCAAAATTAAATAACGAAAATGTTATACTCAAAATAATAGGTGAAGGTGATAAAACTTTAATTCAAGATTTAATACAAAAA
The DNA here is from genome assembly GCA_913042175.1 of uncultured Flavobacteriales bacterium. Classification (GTDB taxonomy): domain Bacteria; phylum Bacteroidota; class Bacteroidia; order Flavobacteriales_D; family Parvicellaceae. Next base: position 10,302 of record CAJWIX010000035.1, on the reverse strand, counting down.
TTGAATCTAAATGATCGTATTATAGTTGAGGGAGAAAAGAGATATGATGAAATAGCAGAAGCTATGCACGATGCCCATGCATTTATACTTTTTAGTAATATTGAAAACTTACCTTTGGTATTGGTGGAGGCTATGGCTACTGGTATTCCTTTTATTGCAACAAATGTTGGGGGTATACCAGAAATTTACAAAGATTATCTTGGATTTATGATTAATCCAAGAGATGAAGATGAGCTTACCAAAATGATGGATAAAATAATTATTGACTATAATCAATTTAATTCAAAAAAGATTAGTGACTATGCGAATAATAACTTTTCTTACAATAAAATTGGCCATAGTTTTGATGAATTATATAATAAAATGATTAATAAATAGAAATATGTCTGACGATAAAAAAATAATCTTTTCAATGGTAAATGTCAGCAAGACAACACCACAAGGAAAACAAATAATAAAAGATATCCATTTATCCTTTTATTATGGTGCGAAAATTGGCATACTAGGTTTAAACGGAGCAGGAAAATCAACTGTAATGAAAATCATTGCAGGAGTAGATAAAAATTATCAAGGTGATGTTGTTTTTTCACAAGGATATAGTGTTGGCTATTTACCACAAGAACCCGAATTAGATGAATCAAAATCAGTAAAAGAAATCGTAGAAGAGGGAGTTCAAGAAATAGCTGATTTATTAAAAGAATATGATGTCATTAACAATAAATTCATGGACGAAGAGATCATGAATGATCCAGACAAAATGAATGACTTAATAGATAAACAAGGGAAAGTACAAGAGAAAATTGATCAACTTGATGCTTGGGATTTAGATTCTAAATTGGAATTAGCCATGGATGCTTTGAGAACGCCAGAAGGAGAAAGAAATGTAAAGACCCTATCTGGTGGTGAAAGAAGAAGAGTAGCATTATGTAGATTATTGTTACAACAACCTGATATTTTATTATTAGATGAGCCTACAAACCATTTAGATGCAGAATCAGTTCATTGGTTAGAACAACACTTGCAAAATTATAAAGGAACAGTAATTGCTGTTACTCACGACCGTTATTTCTTAGATAATGTAGCTGGATGGATTCTTGAACTTGACAGGGGAGAAGGAATTCCATTTAAAGGAAATTATAGCTCATGGTTAGAACAAAAATCCAAAAGACTTGCTCAGGAAGAGAAAACAGAAAGTAAGCGTAAAAAAGCATTAGACCGTGAATTAGAATGGGTTAGACAGGGTCAAAAAGGCAGACAAGCTAAGGGAAAGGCTAGGTTAAAGAACTACGAAACCATGTTAAATGAAACTGTAAAAGAAAAGGAAACTAAAATTGAAATTCCTATTCCTAATGGACCTAGATTAGGTAATGAAGTTATTGAAGCTGTTGATATTTCAAAAGGATATGACAATAACCTATTGTATGAAAAAATGAATTTTAAATTACCTCCTGCAGGTATTGTTGGTGTAATTGGTCCAAATGGGGCTGGTAAAACAACTTTATTTAGAATGATAATGAACGAAGAATCACCAGATAATGGGAATATTAAAATTGGTGAGACTGTCAAAATTGGATATGTTGACCAGAGACATAAATCTATTGATCCAAATAAAACAGTTTGGGAAGTTGTGAGTGAAGGCAATGAAGTCATTGAGATTGGTGGTCAATCTATAAACTCTAGGGCATATGTATCAAAGTTCAATTTTAATGGAGCAGATCAACAAAAAAAAGTAGGTGTTTTATCAGGAGGAGAAAGAAACAGATTACACTTAGCTATGACACTAAAAACAGAAGCTAATGTATTATTACTTGATGAACCTACAAATGATATAGATGTAAATACACTTAGAGCCTTAGAAGAAGGAATAGAATCATTCGCAGGATGTGCTGTAGTCATTTCCCATGATAGATGGTTTTTAGATAGAATTTGTACTCACATACTTGCCTTTGAAGGAAACTCTAGTGTATACTATTTTGAAGGAGGATATACAGATTATGAAGAAAATAGAAAAAAGAGATTAGGTTCCGATATAATACCAACAAGAATTAAATACAAGAAATTAACTAGATAAATTTAAATTATGAAAAAAGCAATTATAGATACTGTAAAAGGAAAAATGGAATTGGAATTTTTTGAGAATGACGCTCCAAAAACGGTTGAGAACTTTATAAATCTTTCTGAAAGTGGATTTTATGATGGATTAACATTTCACAGAGTTATTCCAGATTTTGTAATTCAAGGCGGGTGTCCTCAAGGAACTGGAGTTGGTGGTCCAGGATACGCTATTGATTGTGAACTTGATGGTGATAACCAATATCATGATAGAGGTGTTTTATCTATGGCACATGCTGGACGAAATACGGGTGGATCACAATTTTTTATATGTCATAGTAGAACAAATACGTCACACTTAGATAGAAATCATACATGTTTTGGAAAAGTAACGGATGGACTTGAGGTAATTGATTTAATTAATGAAGGAGATAAAATCAATTCTGTAAAAATAGTTGATGCATGATTTAATAAAGAAGGAATTCGTATTAGAAAGTACTGGATCTAGACCTATTGTAGGAGATTTAACCTACATCAATTCTAATCAAGAAAAAGATCTTATTATTTTCTGTCATGGGTACAAAGGGTTTAAAGATTGGGGTTGTTGGAATTTGATGGCTGAAAAGTTTGCCAATAGTGGTTTTCACTTTTTAAAATTTAATTTCTCTCATAATGGTGGTACAATAAAAAATCCCATTGATTTTCCAGATTTAAAAGCCTTTAGTGAAAATAATTATTCTATAGAAGTTAATGATGTTTCTAGAATTATTGATTTTATTAAGTCTAACAAATTTTCATTAAACTATAAACAAACTCATATAATTGGGCATAGTAGAGGAGGAGGTATTGCTTGTTTAGCAGCTTCTAAATTTAAAGAAATCAAGAACTTAATAACACTAGCGTCTGTTTCCAATTTTGGAGAAAGATTTCCAAATCAAAATGAAATAGAAAAGTGGAAAAAGAATGGAGTTAGATATGTGGAAAACATGCGGACAAAGCAAATGTTACCCCACCTTTATCAATTTTATCAAAATTATCTAGAAAATCAAAAAGAATTAAATATAGAAACTGCTATCAAAAAATTTGACGGTAGATTTCTGATTTGTCATGGAACAATGGATATGGCAGTTAATTTTAAAAATTCATTAAATCTTTTAAAATGGGCAAAAAATGGTAGGTTATTTGACTTGAGAACCAATCATACCTTTGGTGCAAAACATCCATACCAGAGTAAAGACATTCCTATTCCTTTAAATGAAGTTATAGATGAAACCATAAGATTTTTATTATAGAATACATATTTATTCATTTTTAGGTTTTATATTTGTCTTTTAATGAATTCGACTGAAATTCTAAATAGTCTTCAACTCTCACTTACCATTAGAAGGCTTTGTTTTCAACTTATTGAAAATCATCATGATTTCTCCAACACTGTCTTAGTTGGTTTGCAACCCAATGGGGTATTCTTAGTTAATAGACTAAAAAAAGAATTAGAAAAAATCATCAATAAGGTAGTAAAAACAGGAGCATTGGATATTACATTTTTTAGAGATGATTTTCGAAGAAAAGAAAAACCATTAATACCTAGTGTAACCAATATTGATTTTTCTTTAGAAAATAAAGTTGTTGTTTTAGTTGATGATGTATTTTTTACTGGAAGAACAGTTAGATCTGGATTGGATGCAATAATGACATTTGGGAGACCTAAGTCTGTAGAATTTTTAACCTTAATTGAAAGAAGATTCACACAGCATTTACCAATAAAAGCAGATTATATTGGTCAATCTATAGATACTATTAATGAAGAAAAAGTTAGTGTTAGATGGAAAGAAGAACATGGTAAAGATCAAATATTACTCTATTCACCCAATGAAACATGAATGATTTAAGTGTAAAACATCTCTTGTCAATTAACGATCTTAATGAAAGTGATATAGATACTATTTTCAAAACGGCAGATAGTTTTAAAGAGATTATTAACAGACCAATTAAAAAAGTTCCTACCCTTAGAGACATCACGATAGCTAATCTGTTTTTTGAAAATAGTACAAGAACTAAATTATCTTTTGAACTCGCAGAGAAGCGTTTATCTGCAGATATTTTGAATTTTTCAGCTTCATCATCTAGTGTGAAAAAGGGGGAGACTCTAGTGGATACAGCAAATAATATACTTTCTATGAAAGTAGATTTAATTGTAATGAGACACCCTAATCCAGGTGCTGCAAATTATTTAGCTGAAAACACGAACACATGCGTCATAAATGCTGGTGATGGAACAAATGAACACCCAACCCAAGCACTATTGGATTGTTATTCTATAAAAGAAAGACATGGAAGCCTTAAAGATTTAAAAGTTGTTATTATTGGTGACATCAAACATTCTAGAGTTGCTTTATCTAATATTTATGCCTTAAAAAAACTTGGAGCAAAAGTTATGGTTTGCGGACCAACAACTTTAATACCCAAATTTATACATAAGCTTGGAGTAGATGTGGAACATGACCTATTGAAAGCGCTCCAATGGTGTGATGTAGCAAATATGCTTAGAATACAACTTGAAAGACAAGATATTCAGTATTTTCCTTCAATAAGGGAGTACGTAAAACAATTTGGTTTAAACCATGAAGTAATTAGCTCCCTCAATAAGAAAATCACAATTTTACATCCTGGCCCAATTAACAGAGGAGTAGAAATAACTTCAGAGGTGGCGGATTCTCCAAATTCTATCATTTTAGATCAGGTTGAAAATGGAGTTGCTATTAGAATGGCTATCATTTATTTGCTTGCTGGAAAATTAAATAGAGCATAATCTTTAAAATTTATTTATTTTTGTTTTAATAATTAATGAATTTCACAATAGAACATAAAGAAAATTTAATTTTCATTCGATGTAATGTTGATAAACTAGATACCTTGAACGCTCCTGAATTAAAATCTCATTTTCTTCACGAGAGTAAGCAACTATTTTCCCATTTTGTCGTTGACTTAAGAAAAGTTAAATATTGTGACTCCAGTGGCTTGAGTGCTTTATTAGTTGGAAACAGAATAGCAAAAGAACACGATTCACAATTAATTATTTTTGGTTTACAACCAGCTGTTGAAAAAATAATTTCCATATCACAACTTGATACGGTTTTTAATATAGTTTCAACTGAACAAGACATTATTAACAAATAATAAACTTTATGAAAAAAATTATTTTACTACTTTTTACAATTATTTCCTATCAAATTGCATTGGCTCAATGTACTCCAGATCCTCTTTATGCTGATTCTGCTTGGGGAATATGGCCAGATGAACAAACTAATTTCGTCTCTGGTGATATTGGAGTTGCATATCAACAAATTGTAAATTTTAAAGTACCCTTAGATGCCGGAGATATTGACACATCTTACTCTGGCCTTCCGGTTGACTCTGTTGTATTAAACAGCGTCCAGAATTTACCTCCAGGATTAATCTATTCTTGCAATGTTCCATCTTGCACTTGGTATGGTGATTCTGCTGGATGTGCATCTATTGACGGAACGCCAACTACGAATGGTTCTTTTCAAATTACACTCAATGTTACAGGGTGGGTAACTTTAGGTATTATCCCATTACCATCTGTCTTTACATATGACGCTTATGTTATCAACATTGGCCCTGTAGGTATTGATTCATATCATCTGAATTCAAATACACTAAAATTAGACCAAGCTATTCCCAATCCAGCTAATGATGAATGTAAAATACAATTTGTTACTGGTAAAAACATGGATATTGAATTTAGGTTAACTAATTTACTTGGAGAAATTGTTGAAGTAAGACAAATCAATGCCTCTAGAGGAGTTAATGACATCTTGCTAAATACTTCTGAATACACAAATGGTGTATACTTATATTCAATTAAAAATGGTGATAATCATTTAACCAAACGATTAATTATTAATCACTAAAAAAAATTAAATCCCGAGTAATCGGGATTTTTTTTGTCTTGAAATTTGAAATTACTATACTCGGCTCTGGTGGTGCCATTCCCACTATTCATAAAAGATCTACCAGTCAATTTTTAAATATACAGGATCGTTTTTTTCTTTTAGATTGTGGTGAAGGAACCCAAATTCAATTAAGGAAATACCATTGTAAATATGCAAAAATCAATCATATATTTATTAGCCATCTTCATGGTGATCATTATCTTGGTTTATTAGGTTTGCTTTCAACTTTAAATTTATTGGGAAGAACATCACCCATTAAATTATATGCCCCAGCAGAGTTAAAAGAAATTATAGATTTACATTTTAAAATTTCAGGAAAATCATTTCGTTTTAATATTGAATTATTTGAATTAAATTTTAATGAAAAAACACTATTATTTGAAGATAGTGTTGTAAAAGTATATTCATTTCCAGTTGATCATTCCGTCCCTTGCTGTGGTTTTTTATTTGAAGAGATAAAAAAAGAAAGAAATATTATCAAAAAAAAGATAGAAAAACAACAAATACCATTTCATATACTCCGTAAACTAAAAAATGGCGAGGATTTCACCTATAATGATATTTTACTTAAAAGTGATGAATATACTACAGATAGTCCAGATCCAAGGTCATATGCTTATTGTGCAGATACCGCATATTCCGAAAAAATTATTCCACATATTAAACATGTTGATCTTCTTTATCACGAGGCTACATTTTTAGAGGAAATGAAAGATAGAGCTATTAAAACACAACATTCTACTGCAAAGGATGCTGCTACAATTGCAATGAAAGGCGAAGTTAAAAAGCTTATAATTGGACATTTTTCAGCAAGATATAATGAAGTTAGTCACTTTGAAAAAGAAGCAAAGACTGTGTTTTCAAATACAATTGCTGTTTCTGATGGAGATACTTTTAATTTATGAATAATTTATCTGTTAAAATTACTGCCGATGGATCCTATACTATCTTTAATAAAGAGTTAAATGAACATTATCATTCAATACATGGCGCTAAGCAAGAGGCAAACCATGTATTCATTAAAAATGGACTACATTATTTTACAGAGAATTATAATGTCAAAACACTTAACCTTCTTGAAGTTGGCTTTGGAACAGGTTTGAATTGTTGGTTAACAATAAATCATCTAATTAAGACTAAAAAAAATATTAAACTGAATTACTTTGGAGTAGATCCAAAACCAATTGATATTAAGATGATTAAGAAGTTAAATCATCAAGACCAAAATGAAATCTATTCTTTAATTCATGAAAGTGATTGGAACAAAACAATCAAAATCACACCAAATATATCATTAGTCAAAACACCTAAAAACATTCAAAATTTTCAACATTCAAATCATTTTGAAATAATTTACTTTGATGCTTTTGGCCCAAGGGTAGAAGAAAAATTATGGGATAAAGATGTTTTAAAACTGATGTATAATTTTTTAGGTGAAAACGGAATTTTGGTAACATATTGTGCAAAAGGCCAAGTAAGGAGAGATCTTATAGAAATTGGGTTTAAGGTTGAAAGGTTACCTGGACCACCAGGTAAAAGAGAGATGTTAAGGGCTATTAAGTAGTACAGTGATAAATAAAGGCTGGTGGTAGATTCAAAGGAGTAAATGAAATATTTACCTCATTAAATTTCTTGTTTAATAAATTTTTAGCATTCAAAGAATACTGAAATTGAAGAAATGAACCGCTATCCATTAAAATATTTTTGCATTCATTGATTATGTTAATCTTAAGTCTAGATGGTAATACGGCCAATGGTAATGAAGAAATGATATAATCTACTTTTGGGAAATTGATGCTTTGACAGATGTTTTCAATTTTTTCAGCACTATCACAGACTAATGTAAATCTGTTGTCATTTATTTTAGCATCAATTTTTGAAGCAAAAAAGGGGTTTAATTCAATACTTAATAATTTTGAATTAAAATTCATTTTTTTAAGCAATTTAGTAGTGAAAACTCCAGTTCCAGGTCCTAGTTCTACAATACTAATGTCTCTATTAAAATCCACTTTAGTTAACATTTTATTAACCAAAAATTTTGTGCTAGGTGCAATCGCTCCTACATGATTGCTACCATTTACAAATTCATTGATGAAATTTGAGTTTGACATTACTGCAAAAAAAACAAAAATGATTGATATCTTATGATATTATTTCTCTAATTAATTATTAAAAATTGTATTCTTTTGTAATATGACTTCGCCAATAACATATGCAATTATTTTAATAACATGCATTATCTCTATTATCAACTTTAGTAATAGTAGTGTTAAAAAAGAACTTATTTTATCGCCATATAAAGTCTTACATGAAAAAAAGGTGTGGTTACTAATTACACATGCTTTTATTCATGCAGACTTTTTACACCTCTTTTTTAATATGTATGTGTTGTATATGTTTGGTCCTTATTTAGAGCTTTACTTTGAGTACAATGCATCATTAGGGTTCATATCATACATGCTGTTTTATATTTTAAGCGCAATTTTTGCAACAATTCCAGCATTATATAAAAACGGAAATAATCCAAATTATTTAAGTCTTGGTGCATCTGGTGCTGTATCTGCAGTGGTTTTTGCTTATATAGTGCTATATCCGTTGAGAGAATTAGGAATAATATTATTACCAGGGATTTGGATTCCAGGTTTCATCTTTGGCATCCTATACCTATTGGCAGAAAATTACATGTCAAAAAAGAAGTATTCAAATATTGCACATGATGCGCATATAAGTGGAGCACTATTTGGCGTTTTTTTTATTTTGTTTTTTGACTTAAAGAACGCTTCAAATTTCATTGAAACTATATCAACATATATAACTAATTTACTTTGACAATAAGTTATAATGATATATTTGCAAACTATGAATAAAGTATGTTTCAATGGGGAAATATTAAATGTAGAGGACATTGAATTAAATGACGTAAGAAGAGGTTTTTCTTTTGGAGATGGGGCATTTGAAACAATTAAAATAGTAAATGGAATACCTTTATTTTTAAATTACCATTATAAGAGGCTTTCCTCCGCCCTAAAAAAGTTAAAGATTGATGAAGATCAACATTTTCGTCTTGAAGAATTAAAATCTAATATTTTTAATTTAATTGAATTAAATCATATTCAAGAAGGTGGGGTAGTTAGGTTGAGTGTATTTAGAACTGGTTCAGGAACATATCTACCAAATTCTAATAAACTTAGTTACATAATTGAATTAAAAAAGTCTTCATCAAATTTATATCAGACCAACAATAAAGGGCTCAAAATTGATGTATTCAACGATCTATTAAAACCTATTAATTTTTTATCTCCTTATAAAGTTGCTAATGCACAATTATACGTTTTAGCATCCATTTATTTTAAGGAACATGAACTAGATGATGTTTTGATTAAAAATAGTAATGACAACATCATTGAAACAACCAATTCTAATTTCTTTATATCTTCTAATGGTGTTTTGTATACTCCACCACTAAGTGAAGGTTGTGTTGGTGGAATTATGAGGATGCAAGTCATAAATTTGGCCATTTCTAACGGAATGTTAGTGTACGAAAATCCTATTCATATACAACATTTATTATCTGCAGATGAAATAATAACTACCAATGCAATATATGGCATTAGATGGGTAGGGCAGTACAAAGACAAAAGATACTATAATAGTCTTGCTGAAAAATTTACTGATTTATTAAATCAGGAAATACTTAGTTATCAGAAGGATTTAATGGAAAGTTAGCTATAGCTTTATACCTTCCACCTTTTTTCTCTAAAATATCTTTCCAGAAGTTTTTATTATTAGAAAAAATTTTGTCCCCAATACCTTCAGAAATAATCCATGAATTGGATTTCATTTCTTCTTTTAACTGATTCTTAGACCAGCCAGAATATCCTAAGAAAAATTTAATTTTATTTGAATCAATAATTTTTAAATCTAGGTATTCTGTCAACTGATTAAAATCTCCACCTGTCCATATGTTTTCAGTAATTTTTATAGAGTCATTGATAATGTCACCATATTGATGAATATAAAAAAGATTTGATGCATGTACAGGACCTCCATAAAAAACATCTAATGATGGAAGGGAAGAGTCTGGAAGAATTTCATCTAAGTTAAGATTCAACTGATTATTGATGATAAAGCCATATGAACCATCCTTATTATGTTCACAAATAAAAATAACTGATCTTGAAAAATGATCATCTAACATAAAAGGTTCTGCAAGTAACAATCTACCTTTTTTAGGTTTTAGTTGATTTACTTTACTTATATCTGCAATAGAATT